>JANYHY010000157.1 GCA_025362165.1 Myxococcales bacterium
GCCGCTCTGCCACGCTTTGCAGGAGACGACCCAGACTCGGTCGCTCCCTTGTTTGAGTGGGTTGACGCCCAACACGTCAACGTCGGAGGTGACATCGTCCTTCTTCTCCTCCCAATCGAGATGTGTTCGGGCGGGCCTGAACCGGACGTTGTGCATCGTGAAGTACCCCCGATGCTGCATATACTCCTCAACCACCTGCTCAAGGATGTCTGCCTTCATGAGCTCCTCCTGCTTCACCAGTGTGCACGTATGAGCCGACTGCTGGAAGGATCGGTCACTGAGAGCTCCGAACAATCAGGAAAGAGGCCCGGCAACCACGCAGGCCGTTCCGCTTTTGTCTTCATCGATCAGCATCGCGAGCGCACGATCATCTCTAGTTGTCCACGGAACGAAGCGCGCCGCACGCCAAACGGAGAGCCTTGGGTCACCAAACAATCCCAACTTCCCGTCTTCCCGCCTTCCTGTTCCATCTGTCACACGCACCCTACGAGGCGCGCGCTGCTCGCCACTCCGTCAGGGCCTTAGCAGACTTGGTCGTGAGCACGTGCTCGGGTCCCAACCAGGCCCGCCGAGCGATACCGATGCCGTACTTCAAGAAACTCAACTCGCGAGTGGAGTGAGCGTCCGAGTTGATCGCGACGAGCACGCCCAAATCACGCGCCATGCGCGCGCCGTTCTCGTGGATGTCCAATCTCAGAGGTGACGAGTTCAGCTCGATCGCAGTGCCCGTGCGCTTCAGGGCGTGCAGCACTTGCTCGATGTCGAGCGCGCTGGCCTCACGATGTCCCAACATCCGGCCGGTGGCGTGACCCAAGCAGTCGATCATGCCGCTCTCGATCGCGCGCACGACGCGCTTGGTCATCGACTCGCGATCCATGTCGAGCTTGCTGTGAACGCTGCCGATGACCCAATCGAGCTGCTTGAGCTCGTCTGCCATGTCGAGAGCGCCGTCCGCGAGGATGTCGGACTCGAGCCCAGCGAGGATGGTCATCTTGCCGTCGAACTTCTCTCGAAGCTCGCGGATGCGTTGGATGTGCGCGCGGAGCCGCTCCTTGGTGACGCCCTTGGCGATGGCGAGCGACTGCGAGTGCTCGGTGATGGCCACGTACTTGCGGCCAGCCATGCGCGCCGCCTCGATCATCTCTTCGAGCGTGGACTTGCCGTCGCTCTCCACCGTGTGCATGTGCAGATCGCCCTTGAGGTCGCCGAGCTCGACGAGCTTCGGCAGCGCGTCGTTCTTGGCCAGATCGATCTCGCCGCGGTTCTCACGCATCTCTGGCGGCATCCACTGAAGGCCTATCGCTTGGTAGACCTCGGCCTCGTCTACTCCTGCGATCGATTTGTCTTTCGCGTCGAACACGCCGTACTCGCTGACCTTGAGCTTCAGCTTCACTGCGATGGTGCGCATCGCGACGTTGTGCTCCTTGCTGCCGGTGAAATACTGGAGCGCAGCGCCGAACGACTCGCGCGGGACGACGCGCAAATCAGCCTGCATTCCGCCCTTGAGCACGACCGACGTCTTGGTCTCGCCCTTCGCGAGGATCTCCGCGACCTCGGGCATGGTGGACCACGCGTCCATGATCGCGATCGCGTGCGAGGCTTCTGCGGCGACGAGGATGTCGAGATCGCCCACGGTCTCGCGGCGCCTCCGCAGGCTGCCCGCGAACTGACACTCGAGCACGCCAGGCATCGCACGCACGCGCGCGCATAACGCCTCTGCGGTCTCGAGCGCCTCCGCCATCGGCCATCGCTTCGGAGCAGACGCGCGCTTTCTCCACGCGGTGATCGCGGCGATGAGTTTCTCTTCGCGCTTCTCTCCGAACCGCGGGAGATCTCGCAGCGCGCCCTGTTTTGCGGCCGTTTCGAGCTCGTCTACCGAGGTGATGCCGCGCTCCTTCCACACCTGCTGCGCGGTCTTGATCCCGATGCCGGGGAGGTTCATCAGATCCATCAAGCCGCCGGGCAGCTGCTTCTTGCGCTCGTCCAACTCTTCGAGCTTGCCCGTGGTCGCGAGCTCCTTGATGCGGCGGATCATCCCGTCGCCGACGCCTGCGAGCTTGAGCTTGCCGCCGCTCGTCACCTTGTCGGCGATCGACTCCGCAAAACCTTCGATCGCGCGGGAAGCAGTGCGGAACGCGCGCACCTTGAACTGCACCTCGCCCGTGAGCTCGAGCACGTCTGCGAGCTCCATGAACGTGCGTGCGATGGTCTCGTTGTCCATGGCCGCCGCCTTTGGCCTATTTGCTCTCGAGCGCTTGCGTCTGCTTGACCGTGGTGTTCTGCGTGGGCTGACCTGGCGCGGTGAGCGCGATGGTCATGGTGGACGAGCCGTCTGCCTTGCTCGACACGCCATCGAGGCGAAGATCGATCACGTAAGACCCGTTGCCCTTCACCTCGAGCATCGAGCCCGGTGGCGCCTGCGGATCCTCGAACGCCTTCTTCGGTGCAGAGCGCGTGATGTCCGTCTTGATCTGGGCCACGGAGCCGTTGTGCGAGACGAGCGTGTAGGTCGTGATCACCGTGGCTCCCATCTGCTCGTCGTGCGAGGTGGTCGTCCACTTCGCGCCCACGCCGACCGGCACGGACGGCACCGGCACCACCAGGAACTCGAGCGACTGCGCGAACAGCGGGAGGATCTGCTGCGCCATGCGCGGGACCTTCTCCGCCGCGAGCGAGACGTTCTCCACGTCTCCGTTCGACGTGGCGTCGAAGCCGCCCTCGAGCCCGGCGAAAGCCTTCTCCAGCACGCCCTTCTGCTGCGCCATCTGCGGGTCCATCTGGCCCGTCACGACGATCTCGACCTTTTGGATCTTGAGATCGAAGTGTGTCTTGCCGTCTGGAGCGTGCGTCTTGGGTGTCGCGTTGAACGTGAACTTGAACGGCGGCTGATCGCCCGCGGCAGGCCCTTCGCCGCCGACGGACGCGGTGACCGTCGCGGTGACGACGGAGGTCTTGCCCATCGTGAACGCGTAAGAGAGCTTGGTCTTGGGCTCCGCGCCGGGATCGACGACAGCAGCCTTGCCGGTAGGACCCTCGGTGACCGCGGCGTTCCCGCCAGCGTCGAGCCCGCCGTCGAACTGCACCTTCAAGTTCGCCGCGGCGCTCGGCGACGAGAAGAACGAGTTGTAGACGATGTCGCTCGGGATCGCCTCAGGAGCGGCCGGCTTGCTCGTAGTGTCTGGTTTGGGATCGTCCTTGCAAGCAGCGAAAGCGAGGACGAGGACCGCGACAGTTAGCGTACGCATGACGGCGCACCTTGGCGTGCGCGAGCGAGATGGTCAAGCGTCGAGATCGAGCCCCTACTCAGCCCCCTGCGCCACATCAGTGGCACCCGCTGGTGCCTTGCTAACATGCACCCGAACACCGCTGAAACTAGCCGTCCCCGTGAGCGCGTCGAGGAACCGCTCGTCGGTGAGATCGTTGACGCTCACACCCGCGCGGGACTTGGCGACGCGCAGCTCCACGCCTTCGCCGGCGTGACCCCAGCCGTGCGGGATGCTCACGACGCCCGCGCGCATCTCGTCGCTCACCTCTGCCACGATGCGCACCTCGCCGACGCGCGACCGGATGGTGATCGTGTCTCCATCCTTGATGCCGCGCGAGCTGGCGTCCTTGGGAGCGATGAGCGCGGTGCACGCGCGCGGACCTTTGGTGAGCCGCTCGCTGTTGTGCATCCACGAGTTGTTGCTGCGGAGGTGTCGGCGCCCGATGAGCTCG
>JANYHY010000176.1 GCA_025362165.1 Myxococcales bacterium
GGCCCGCTTTAGAAGCAAAGGTCGGTAGGTTCAAACCTCCCAGCGCAGCCCTGAAGCCCTGCAATAGCAGGGCCTCCACGTCGCCAGCCGACCGCAAGGGAAACGCTTCTCTGGCCTCTCACGTCCGGGTGGGGCATGCTAAATCATGGCCGCGCGTCCGGACGACCCCTCGCCAATCCCAAGCGCTCCGCTCGACGATCTCGACCTCGACCGCCCCGAGGACGAGGAGGAATGGGAGCGCCGCGTGATGGCCCTCGCCGCTGCGAGGATCATCGCGGAGCGTGCACGCCTCGAGCAGCTTGGCATCATCGACGCAAAAGGCGACCTGGTCTCGACCAAGCTGCCCCCCGACATGCTTGCCGAGTCGGAAACGACGCTCGAGACCGGCTGATCCGTGATGGCGCGGCCGCACATGATCGTGGTCGCAGGCCCTCCCGGCAGCGGCAAGACGAGGTACTTCCCGGTCACGGCGTTCGGCATCGACTCGTTCAACATCGATGATCGTTGCGCGCAGATCCTCGGGAGTTACCGCGCGATCCCACGCGACGTGCGTGGGGCAGTGGCGAAGGAATGCGAGCGTTTCGTGCTAGCGAACCCAGCGGCAAAACCAACCGCGAGAACCCCAGGTCGAACGTTCACGCTGCCTCCAAGTTACCAGGACGACAGGTCTGGGGCGCTCCCAAGCGCTCCGTTGAGATGGACCCAACCGTACGAAAACCCATTGTTCCAATTGTTCAAGTACGCCTTCTGATCCGAGCCTTTTGCGGCAACGATAAGCGGCCATCGCCCATGGTCGTCACGGTCGGTCCATCGACAAACGTGATGCAGACCGGAGGGCTCCAAAGCGACCATTCGTGAAAGACGGCGACCGAGCCGTGATTTTGCGTGAGAGCGCCATCCCAGAGATTGCCGTAACAGTCGCGCATGAAGATGTCCCAACGCTCATAGTCGTCGTATTGAATTGCCTTCATATCAAATTCGGCAGCGACATCGAGATCACCTAGCAGAATGGTCACACGAGCGCGTCCTCCGCCTTGCACGAATCCACTTCGGTGCCGTCGAGCATGTGGCATTGGGTGCGCTTGCCGTTGGTCATGGTGGGACGCCATCGATGGTCGTCGCTGCCTGCTTGCGGTGGTGCGCTCGCCGTGGCGACGCCGCGGAGCTCTCGCGCAGACCCCCGCAGGCGCGCCCGCGTTCGCGTCGTTCGACGACGCAGAGCTCTCGTGGCACGCGATCACGGACACGAACAGGACCGACACGAGCGCATGCGACGAGTCTATCAGAGCCAACCGCCGACGACGGTGCTGGCGCCTATCGTGGTGCCTCTGAGCTGCACTGGTGACTCGCTCACGAGGCCCAACAAGTCTGTAGAGAAGCGAGGTCCGAGGCCGAAGAAGAAGTGCTCTCGGATGGTGAAGATCAGCGGAGCGAACACGCTCGCGAAGAGGGTCGTCACTTTGTACGAGCTTCCGCCCGTGGGCTGCACGCTCGTCCAACCAACGCCCAACGCGCCACGCACCCACCATGACGCCCAATCCGAAAGCGTCGCGGCAACGCCCACGGTGCCTGCGGCGGCCAGGCCGAACGTGTCACCCGCGAACGCCGGGTCGATCGTCGACCCATAGTGGAGGTTGCCCTCGAAACCCACCGAGACGTGGTCTGCGACGAAGTAGTCGAAGCCTGGCGTGACATCGACGCTGAACGCGTGCACGCTCAGCCCGCTGATGTTTTCCCACGCGCTCCGTACCCCGACGTCACCGGTGAAGACCACCTGCTTGCGTTGGCCGAACGTGACCCGCGGCTCGTCGGGATCGTCTGCGTCTTCATGGTGCGCTTCGCCGCCCCAGGTGCCGCCGACGAACGCCGTGGTGCCGAGGGTGGTGCGAGCCCGATTGACCACGTCGTCTCCAGCGAGCTCGTGGGTGAGGGTTGGGCCGCCACCCAAGAAGAAGTGCGTGCGCGCGTGGACCACCAGCGGCGCCAAGAGCTGGGCCCAAGGTCTGACCTGGGTGAGGTTCGGGTTTCCAAACGTCGCGACCGGGTAAGAGCTCAGACCGATGTTGCTCTGCTCTTCGTGAATGGACTCGATGCCCACCAAGAGGCGCGGGTAGAATGACACCCATCGCCCCATCGGCAGATTGACGCCTAGGCGCAGCGCAGCCGAGAAGAACGTGCGTTTGGTCTCGCGTAGCGCTCCGCTGAAGTCGTAGCTGTGATCGAGCGACGAGACCGCGTCGCCGCTCAGGCCCAACGAGAAGTCCTTCACGACGAACCACTCGATCCAAGGGGACACGCCATACGCGAAGTGGTGCGCGTCGCTGGTGTCGTATCGACGACTCGATATGGCCGCGCTCGCGGCGGACCCGAGCACGAGCTGCCCGCGCGAGCCAAAACGCGTGGGCCGCGGCTCGTCGTCTGCGCGAGCGCTCACCGCAAACGCGACGACCGCCGCGCCAATCGTGACCGACCGCCCCCACATGATTGACGCATCAATAGTCTACCCCTGCGAGTCGTCAATGCGCGACCGAATGGGAGACCTAAGAGTCGTGAGCTTCAGACGATCGTGTCGCCGCACGCTCCGGGAACACACACCCATAAGGCGGCAGCGTCTAGTCTACGCGGACAATCCGTTCACGCTCAACGCCGCCGGCCTGGACGCTATGCCCGACCCCGCGACGACCACAAGCCGTCCTTCTTCCCTGCACTGACGCTGGCCCAGCGCCTCCACCCAATCCTAACGACAGCGATCACGTCGCTCGCGCACGGCGGCGACGTGGCAACGATCTCGACACGCTCAGACGGCCTCGCGGATCTGACGCTTGGCGAGTGCCTCGAAGCGCACGTCGCCCGGTTGCGCGCGGTACCTTATTATTCTGGCAGACCCGCGCGGCGCAGCGCCTCGCCGATCGGCGTCCAGATATCCGCGCGCCCCGTATGAGACCTGACAAATCGGGCGACGCTGAAGCTGGGCTCCAGCTCGAGGACTCGCTCGGCCGCGGCCTTCGCCTCGTCGCGTCGGCCGAGCGACGACAGGGCGGCGGTGAGCATCACTTGCGGTACGCTGAAGCGCGGATTCACCTGCACGGCCTTGTTGGCAGACCCGACCGCCGCGGTGAAATTGCCCGCCGCGCAGTGGGCCATCGCGAGCCCGATGAAGGGGTTGGTGGCCTCCCGCCCGAACGGCGTAAGACGGAGCGCGCGCTCGGCATAGTCGATCGCTCGCGTCGTGTCGCCAGCATGGGCGAGGATGATCGAGCCGAGCGCGAGCGCGTGCGCCGATTCCCCGGTTAGCGCGAGACCGCGGTCGATTGCGTCCATCGCGGCCTCGTAGTCATGCGAGACCAGGCCGATCACGAAGCCCGCGCCAGCGAGCGTCGCCGCGTCGTCCGCGCCGCCCTCGATTGCGGCGCGCGCGTGCTTCAGCGCGGCGACCTTGTCGGCTTCGTGCATGCCGCCCCGCAGGTAGCGGCCTTCGTAGCACCAAGCGACCGCGGCGTGAGCTGCGGGGTAGTCCGGCTGAAGGTCGAGCGCTTGGCTGAGGAGCACGAGCGCCTTGTCCAGATCTTCCGGCATGTACACGTGAACGTGGGGCAGGGCGCGGAGGTAGAGATCGTAGGCGTCGAGATTCTCTGGACGCTTCCGCTTGGCACGCTCGATCTCGGCCTGCCGAAGGCTCGGCTCGATGGCTCCGACGACGCTCAACGTGAGCTCGTCTTGCACCTCAAAGATGTGGTCGAGCGCGCGGTCGTAGCGCTTCGCCCACACGTGCATGCCGGTCGTTGCTTCGATCAGTTGGCCCGTGATCCGCACGCGATTGCCCGCCTTGCGGAGGCTCCCCTCGAGCACATACCGCACGCCGAGCTCCTGGCCGACCTGCTTGGCGTCGAGCGACCGGCCGCTGTAGGCGAAAGTCGAGTTGCGCGCGGCGACGAAGAGCCATTTGATCCGCGACAGGCTGGTGATGATGTCCTCGACGATGCCGTTGACGAAATAGTCCTGCGCGGGATCGCCGCTCATGTTGGCGAACGGCATCACCGCAAGAGAAGGGCGCTCCGGCAAGGTGAGCCGCGGCGTCGAAGGAGGCGCCTGAGGTTTCGGGGGCATGGCCTGCGCGGTCGCGGCGAACGCGGAAGGGGGTCCTGACGAGAGCACGGTCTCGAGCGCAGCGAGCAGCTCTGTCGCATCGCGAAATCGGTAGGCGGGGTCCCGCGCGACGCATCGAGCGAACCACGCGTCGAAACCTTCTGGCAGAAGCGCCGCGACCCCCCGTTCGGCGGCGCGCACCGACGCCGAACGTAGAGGCTCGAGGAGGATCTCACGGAGCAGTTGCGTGATCGTGGGGCTGTCCTCGTCCGTGGCGCGCCAATAATAGATGCCCGTCAGGAGGTGAAACGCCATGAGCCCGAGCGCCCACACGTCGGCCGCGGGCGTCACCGGCCCTCGCTCGGTCTGCTCCGGAGACATCCACATCGGAGAGCCCATCGCCGACGTGCCCGTGCTCCCCGCTTCGGCCGCGAGCTTCGCGATGCCGAAGTCGAGCACCTTGACCATGGAGGACACCGCGCCCGCACGCTTCGACTGGGCGAGAAAGATGTTCTCCGGCTTGAGATCACGATGAATGATCCCCGCCGCGTGCGCCGCGCCGATCGCGTGGCAGAGCTGCTCGAAGATCGCGCGCACTTCTGCCGCCGGCAGCGCCCCGCGACGCTCGACCGTCTTGCCGAGGTCCTCGCCGCGCAGAAGCTCCATCACCAGCCAGGGGATTTGCGTCGTCGCGTCGATCCCGGCCGCCTGCACTTCGACGACGTGCTCGCTCTCGATGCGAGCGCCGATGCGCGCCTCCTGCTCGAAGCGCTTGCGCATAGTCGCGTCGGCGACGAGCTGCGGGTGCATCAACTTGAGCGCGCGTTGCTTTGCCGTGCTGAGCTGCTCGACGACGTACACGGCGCCCATGCCGCCGGCGCTCAGATGGCTCACTACGCAGAAGTCGCCCGCGAAGATGGCGCCGGGCGCGAGCTGAAGGAGAGATGACATTGTCCCGATGCTACAGCGCTGGGCCCGGCCCGGCATCCGCGAATACCTCGACGACAAGGGATGCCTCACCTCATCGATCTCTCCGACGAGCTGCACCGGTCGGGCTCGGGTCCGGGTGCAAGTGGTGGGCTCGCCGAGACCACGGAGGTAGCGCGCGACGCTCTTGGGTTCTGTGACCATGGGAGCGCAGGTAAATCAAACGCGTGTCGCGGGATGTGGAAGACAACCGTGTCTGGCGTCGTCCACGTTTTCGACCATTTCATCCAAATGGTACGATCGGCTCCACGTGAGAAATGTCGAAGCGCTCGGGTAACACCACCTCGCCGATCGCCTCCACGTACGACGGCGGACCGCCCGACGACTACAAGCCGTCCTTCTTTCCTGCACTGACGCTGGTCTGGGCGCTCGCTGAGCCGCATCGGGTCGGTGAAGTCGCGCTCTTTCCCGGCAGTGGTCGCTACTACCTCGGGCGCGCCGACGATGAGGCACATCCGGCCGTGCTCGTCCGGGTTCGCCCTGGCCGCACCGAACGCACCGGCCCTCTCGCTGGAGATCACCTCTCGCGCAGGCAGCTCTGCATCGACGTGAGCAACAACGACGTCGTCGTCGAGAACCTCGGCGGCTTGCGCATGCGAGTTAACGGCGAAGAGAAGAAGCACGCAACGCTCGCCGTGGGTGACGTCGTCGCGTTGCACAAGCACTCGGGCTTCGTCTTCTCGATGCGGCCCGCTGCGCTCCCCAAGCTCGGCGCGGACTATCCGGCGTGCGCGTTCGGTGAGGCCGATCGGTTCGGCATCGTGGGCGAGTCCCATGCAGCGTGGGAGCTGCGCGAACAGCTCGCGCGGTTCGCGCTCTTCGACGAGCACGTGCTCGTCCTGGGCGAGAGCGGC
>JANYHY010000228.1 GCA_025362165.1 Myxococcales bacterium
CACCAACGGGCTCGAACTCGCCCTCTTGTAGGACGCGCAGCAGCTTGACCTGGACGGCTTGCGAGAGCTCTCCGATCTCGTCGAGGAACAGCGTGCCACCCGAGGCCTTCGCGAAGCGTCCCTCTCGCTTGGCGACCGCGCCCGTGAAGGAGCCGCGCTCGTGGCCGAAGAGCTCACTCTCGAGGATGCTCTCGGGGATCGCCGCGCAGTTGACCGCGACGAACGTCCCGCGAGCGCGGGCGCTGCGCTCGTGGATGTATCTCGCGAGGAGCTCCTTGCCGGTGCCGCTCTCGCCGAGGACCAGCACGGTCGCGGTGCTCGGCGCGGCTTGCGTCGCGACATCCACGACGCGCCTCCATGCGGACGAGCTGCCGATGATCTCGCGCGTCGTGAGGAGCTTGAGCTCTTGCTTGAGCGACTGGTTCTCCGCGACGAGCTTCTGTCGCTCTGCCGCCTTGCGGACGCTCTTGGTGATCGTGAGGCGCTTGAGCGGCTTCTCGACGAAGTCGTATGCGCCCTCGCGCATCGCGCTGACGGCGGACTCTACGGTGCCGTACGCGGTCATCAACACGACCTCTACTTCGGGTGCGAGCTCCTTGATCGCGCGTAACAGCTCGAGGCCTGTCGTGCCTGGCATCATGAGGTCGGTCAGCACAACGTGCACCCGGTGCTGCCTGATCAACTCGAGCGCCTGCTTCGCGCTCGCCGCCGTCAGCACGCGCATGTTCTCTTTGGCGAAGATCTTCTCGAGTGACTCGAGGTTGCTCCGCTCGTCATCCACGACGAGCACGGTGATGGCCTCGAGCGGATTCACCGCAGCTGACGTTGTGTCCATTAGAACGACAGATTGGCACGTTCCGCCAATCCGTCAATCAAGAGGCCTAGAATCGGCGCCCGCGCGCACGTCAGCATGCTGACAATCCGCAATCAGAGGGCGAGTCGAGGCCTGAAAGACCGCACGAATCGACCGAGATCGCTGCGCAGATCAAAGCGGACGGTCGCGCGGCCGATCTCCTTGCCGCCAGCTTCGTAGAGGCTCGCGGGGAGCGTCGTCATCGTGTCTGCGAGGGCGAGGAGCATCACGTCCTTCTGTCCGCGGAACCGGTATTTCGCGCCGTCGTCGCCCGTGAAGGTGAAGTCGTAGGGCAGCCTTCGCTCGCTCGCGAGCTTCAAGCCCAGGGTCCCCTCGAGAGGCGCCTCTGCCGCGAGACCTTCGGCGCGCACGACGCCCTCGATGCGCGCCATCTGATCCTTGGCGAACTTGCGGATGCCGTTCACCGTCACTCGGAGCGTGAACTCGATCGCGCGCTCTTCGGTGGGCGCGTCGAGGCGGTAGTAACTTCCGCGCATGGTCTCGGCGAAGCCAAATCCGATCATCGCTTGTCTCCCCTATGCACGACGAGTCGCTCGACGACCTCGCCCTTGCTCGCCGCAAGCACAATCTCTTCCACGTCTGCTTCGGTGACGCGACCGTAAGCGACGTGATCTGGCTCGACCACGATCGAGGCGCCGATCTCGCAAAGATCAAGGCACGACGATGCGCACGAGCGCAGCCGCTTTTGCAGGCCGTGATCCACGAGCGACTTCTTCAAGGCCGCAGCGATCGCCTCCGAGCCCTTCGCCGCGCAAGACCCCTTCGGGTTGCTCTCTTCGCGACGATTGGTGCAAACGAACAAGTATCGCTCTCGGTGCGGCATTGATCAGTCTACCAAATGTGGCACGTGGACACCGCGCGTGTTCGCACAATCGATGGCCTCTTGATAGCCAGCGTCCGCGTGACGAATGATGCCCATGCCCGGATCGCTCGTGAGCACGCGCTCCAGCCTTCGTCGCGCTGCGTCCGTTCCGTCGGCGACGACGACCATCCCCGCGTGCAGCGACATTCCCATGCCGACGCCGCCGCCATGATGGAAGCTCACCCACGTAGCGCCGGACGCGGTGTTTACGAGCGCGTTCAAGATCGCCCAGTCGGCGATGGCGTCCGAGCCGTCTTTCATCGACTCGGTCTCGCGATTGGGAGACGCCACTGATCCACAGTCGAGGTGGTCGCGCCCGATCACGATTGGGGCTTTGACCTTGCCGTTCTTGACGAGATCGTTGAACGCCAGCCCGACCTTGGCGCGATCGCCGTAGCCGAGCCAGCAGATCCGCGCGGGCAGGCCTTGGAAATGCACGCGCTCCTTGGCCATCTCCATCCAGTGGCGCAGGTCCGCGTCTTGGGAGACGACCTCGAGCACGGTCTGATCGGTCACCGCGATGTCCTCGGGGTCTCCCGAGAGCGCGACCCAGCGGAACGGTCCCTTGCCCTCGCAGAAGAGGGGCCGGATGTAGAGCGGCACGAAGCCCTCGATGTCGTAGGCGCGTTTGCAGCCGCCAGAGACGGCGCCCGCGCGGATGTTGTTGCCGTAGTCGAAGACCTCAGCGCCTTTCTTTTGAAAAGACAACATCGCGTCGAGCTCTTCGGCCATGCTGCCATATGCACGCTCGACGTAGCCTTGCGGATCTTCTGCGCGCAGCTCGGCGGCCTCCTCCAGCGTGAGGCCGATGGGGATGTAGCCGTTGAGCGGGTCGTGCGCGCTCGTC
>JANYHY010000233.1 GCA_025362165.1 Myxococcales bacterium
CGCGTGATGATCACGGGCCCGCTCGATCGCTGCACCGACGCGACGTTGGAGAGCGGGATCACTGCCCCCTGCGGCGTTCGCAGCAGTACGTCCGCGAGGTCGTCGCGAGAGCTTCGGTGCGCGTCGTCGAGTCGCACGTTGATGAAGTACTCGTTGCCGGTGCGCTTGTCCGTGAAAGGGATCGGTGAAAACTGTGTGTTGCCGACGACGCTGGAGAGCACGCTCTGCGCGATCTGAGTCTCGGAGATCCCGAGCGCGCCCGCCTTCTGGCGATCGACCTTCACGTCGAGCTCTGGGTAATTCTCCTCGCGACTGAACTGCACGTCGGTCATCAGCGGCTTGCCGTCTTCGTCTGCGGCGTTCGCCAGCAACGGGACGAGCTTCTTGGCGTAGTCCGAGGCCGCGTCGAGATCATAGCCGACGATCTCCACGTCGATCGGCGCAGCAGAGCCGAACGTGAGGATGCGCTTCACGATGCCGCCGGTGAAGAAGTAGATCTGCGTGCCCGGATAGGCCTTGCCCAGCGCCGCCCGCACGCGCTCGGTCGCTTGCACGTCGGAATAACTTCGCGAAGTCTTACCGACCAGGTTGACGTTGAGGTTGCCCGCGTGCGGCCCGGTGTTGGAGGTGAAGAGCGCCGTGCGACCGTAGGGCAGGCCGTTGTCCGAGAGCATGGTCGTGTACTGCTTCTGACCGTTGTCGGAGAGCGACTGATCGACGGTCGCCTCGATTCGCTTGGCCACCTCCTCGGTGCGCTCGACGCGCGTGCCGATGGGCGTCTTGTAGATGACGTTGAATTGCCCTTCATCCGAGTCCGGGAAGAACTCGGTCCCGAGCTTTTTCACGAGTCCGCAGGACGCGCCGCACAGCAGCGTGATGGAGATGATCACCGGTGCGCGGTGCCGAAGGACCCAGCCGAGCATTCGTGCGTACGTGTGATCCACGTGATCGAGCCACCGCGTGATCGCGCCGCTGAGGCCGCCTTTTGCGGTCTCCGAGCGGCTCTTCAAGACGTAGAAGCACAACAGCGGCGTCACGGTGCGTGACACGAAGAAGCTCATGACGAGCGCAAAGCTGATGGTGAGCGCGAGCGGCAAGAAGAGGTTGCGCGCGATGCCGCTCAAGAAGAGCACCGGAAAGAAGACGATGATCGTCGTGATGGTCGACACGAGGATCGGCATCGCGACCTCTTGGGCGGCCGCGAGCACAGCGCGCTTCTTGAGGTCGCGTGGCGAAGAGGAGTTGTCCTTGTCGTGATCGAGGTGACGGTGGATGTTCTCGAGCTCGACGATCGAGTCGTCCACCAGCCGACCTACACCGAGCGCCAAGCCGCCCAGCGTGAATACGTTCAGCGACTGCCCCGCGAAGTACAGCAGGATGAACGTCGCAACGATCGACAGCGGGATCGCCACCGACACGATCGCCGTCGCGCGCATCGACACGAGGAAGATCAAGATGACCGCAATCGCGAGCGCGCCGCCCTGGAAGGCCTCGTGCTCGAGGGATTTTACGGCCGCGCGGATGTACGTCGACTGATCGAACGAAATGTCGATCTTCACGTTCGGAGGAACACCGCGGAGCTTTCCGATCGCAGCGCGCACGGAGTCCACCACCTGGATGGTGTTTGCGCCGGGCTGCTTGAGGACGCGCAAGTACACGCCGCGCTGCCCGTTGACGCGGACGACGTTCGCTTGGTCTGCGGTCCCGTCATCCACCGCAGCGACGTCGCTCACGCGCACGAGCGGAGAGCCAGCGCCACTCGTGCCGGACTGGATCGACGCGGGACGCACCACCACCTCGCCGATGGACGTGGTGTCCGACACCTGAGTGTTGGTGAAGACGTTGTAGTCGAAGTCACCCGAGCGCAGATCTCCGCTGGGCAAGAGGAGGTTCGCGCCTCGCACGGCGCTGACTACGTCCAGAATCGCGAGGCCGCGTGCGCGCATGAGGTCACTGTCGACCTTCACTTCGATCTCTCTCTGCTTGCCGCCGCTCACGGTCGCGTTGGCGACGCCTGGGAGGCGCTCGATTTGCGTCTCGATCGTGTTGTACGCGAGATCGTAGAGCTGCTTTTCATCCATGCCGTCGCCGCGCACGACGAGCTGCACCACGGGGATGTTGGTGATGTCGAACTTGAGGATGAACGGCTGTTGGATTCCCGGAGGCAGCGTGTTCAAGATCTGCGCGACGCGCTGCTGCACTTCGAACTGCGCGTTGTCGAGGTTGGTGTCGAAGCTGAACCAGGCGCTCACGATGGAGACGCCTTGCTTGCTAGTGCTCTCCACGCGATCGATCCCGGGCGCCGCCGAGACCGCGCGCTCGATGGGCTGCGTGACGCTCTTCTCGATGTCGGCAGGTCCGGCGCCTGCGTAGAAGGTCGCCACGCGAATGACGGGGATGTTGATCGCAGGGAAGAGATCAACGCTCAGTCGATCGACCGCCACCGCGCCGAGCGCGATCACCATCAGCGACATCATCAAGATCAGGATCGGGTTGCGCAGAGCCAGCCGCGTGAGCCACATGACGTCACCTCGTCGTGCTCTGCGGCGCAATGCGCTCGGACGTCGTCGGAGAGGAGCCGGCTGTCGGTGCGTTGGTGGGTGCGCTGCTCGGCGCGCCCGTGTAGGGGCTCACGTCACGCGTGACGCGAACGGTGACGCCGCTCGCGAGTCCGTCGATCCCGGCCGTCACGATCTCCTCGTTCGCGCCGAGCCCCTTGTTGACCTCGAGCCAGCTCCCGCCGTCCACGCCGGTCTCGATGCGCCGACGCTCCACCTTGTCGCCCGCCGACAGCACGAACACGTAGCGCTCGTTGTCCGTGATCTGCAGCGCGCCAGCGGGGATCACGATCGCTTGTGCGTGCACCTCTTTGACGATCGCCGCGCGCCCGTACATGCCTGGCCGGAGCTGCCCGTTCGCGTTCTGCAGCTGCACCTCCGCGTCGAGCGTGCGCGTCGCGGGATCGATCGTCGGTGCGACTCGCACGACCTTGCCAAAGAGCGGCTTGTCGGGGAACGCGTCGAGTAGGACGCGCGCGTCTTTGCCGACCTCGACGCCGGGGACCTCGCGCTCAGGGATCGAGATGAACACGCGAAGCACGTCCACTCTGACGACGGTCACGATCGCGCCACCGCCAGGCGGGCCTACGAGCGCGCCAGGATCCAAGCGCCGCACGCTGACCACTCCGTCCAGTGGAGACTCGATGCGTGTCTCGCCGAGCCTCACTCCGACCGCCTCCACCTGCGAGTGCGCCGTCGACTGCGCTGCCTCCGCCGTAGCGAGCGCCGTCATGGCTTGTTGGAGCTCTTGCTGCGAGATGATGCCGCTCGGCGCGAGCTTCTGCGCACGCTCGAGGTTGCTGCGCGCGAGCGATACCGACGCGTCGGTCTGAACGAGAGCGCTTCGCGCGGCGGAGAGCTGATCGGGCAGATCGCTCGGCCGCACGATCGCGAGCGTCTGACCTCGCTTGACCACGTCCCCTCGATCGACGAGCACGGCATCGAGGTAGCCCAGCGTCTTGCTCCCGACCTCGGCTTGCGCGAGCGGCTTGAGATCGACCGGAGCGTGCACCTCCACCGCGACGTCTCGCACCTCGGGGTGCGCGACGATGACCAACGGCGGCGGCCGTGTACGCGCTGGCTCCTGACTCTTGCTGCATGCAGCGAGGGTCAGCGCGATGGCGATGAGTGCGCGCGCGGTCGTCATGTCAGCGAGATTGGATGCTGGTCAGGGGGTGGGCGTGTCGTCTTTGCGCCGTCCGACAGCCTTGCGACGACCCTCGGGTCGTGGCGGAAATTGCCTACGATCGTCGCTTCGACGGTTGGCCTCGTCGCGACGATCGGGCAAGGGACGCGCGTGCTTCTTCGCCTTCATACCTCGATCGAGCAACAGCGGCGCGCGTGGGGCCAAGTATCTTGCACTACTTTACGAGACCTAGCGCCGCGATTGCGTCGAAACGACGGGTGCTGCGCACGTGCAGGCTTCGCTGCACATCGCGTCACTAGACGGTCCTACTTGGGCTCCGCCCAAACCCTAAATTCGCTCCCGCGAATTTAGCCTTTGACGCCACCAGCCGTGAGACCCGCGAGCAGTTGTCTCTGCGCGACATAAAAGAGGATCATCACTGGCACGCTCACGAGGATCGCGCCCGCCGCGAACGGCCCCCACGCGGCGTCATGCTCGCCGACGTAGCTCTGCAACACGACGGGTAGCGTGAACGCTCTCTCTCTCGACAAGAGGGTCGCGGCAAGGATGAACTCGTTCCACGCGCTCATGAACGCGAACAGCGCGGTCACTGCGATCGCCGGTCGCGCGGCAGGGAGCGCAACGCGCAAGAAGGCTTGCGCACGCGTCGCACCGTCGACCATCGCGGCCTCCTCGAGATCTCTCGGGATCGCGTTGAACGCGCCACGCAGCTGGAAGATCGCGAAGGGCACCGCCGTCGACGCATAGACCAAGACGAGGCCGGCGTGCGTGTCGAGCAGATGGAGCGCGCTCAGGATCAAGTAGAGCGGCACCGCGCTCGCGACCGTCGGGAACATCTGCGTCGCGAGCAACGCGCGCACGCCAAACTCTTTGCCGACGAAGCGGAACCGCGACAGCGCGTAGGCCGTGGGTGTGGCGACGAGCACGGCGACAATGGCGGTCATGATCGCGACGACGAGCGAGTTGGCGAGCTGTCGCGCGAACAGCGATGGGTGATCCGACCCGAGCCCGATCACGACGCGGAAATTCTCGAGCGATGGGTGCGTCGGGATAGGGATCGCGCTGGCCCGAAGCGCGCCGCCGCCGGGAGTCAACGCGGTCGAAACGACCCAAGAAATAGGGTAAAGCGCGAACAGCGTCGCCAACACCAGCGCGGCGTGGCTCGCGACGGACTCGGCTCTGCTCGCCTTCGTCACGCGGTCCTCGCGAGCTTGTTCTCCACGCGCGACGAGAGCAGCAGCAACAAGAAAATGAGCACCGCATACGCCGCCGCGTAGCCGTACTGCGACTCACGCGTGAACGCCCATCGGTACGCCTCCGAGATCAAGATGTCCGTCTGACCGTCCGGCTCACCGCCAGAGACGAGGAACACGACGTTGAACATGTTGAAGGTCCACACCGCGCCGAGCACGACGCTCGGCAACAACGCGGGCATCAAGAGCGGCCACGTCACCAAGCGAAAGCGTTGCCAGCGAGATGCGCCGTCCACGAGCGCGGCCTCGAGCACGTCTTGCGGGATGCTCGTGAGCGCGCCCATCACGACGACCATCATGAACGGAAAGCCAAGCCATACGTTGGTGGTAATGTTCGCCGCGAACGCCGTTTGGAAGCGTGAGAACCATGACACCGGCTCCGCTCCGAGCGCGCTCAAGATCGCGTTGATGGCGCCGAATTGCCTATGAAACATGCCCTTCCATGCGAGCGCGGTCACGTACGAGGGGACCGCCCAAGGCAAGATCAACAGCACGCGGTACACGGCCTTCAGCTTGAGCAACGGTCGCGAGAGCAAGAGGCCGAGCCCGAGACCGAGGGCGAGGTGGAGGGTGACGTTGATGATCGTCCAAAGCACGGTCACGAGGAGGGTGAGGTAGAAAGACCCGTGCGACAGCAGCCCCTGACCGCGCGCGGACAGGATGAGCACATAGTTGGCGAGTCCGACGAAGTGCATGTTGCCGCGCGGCCCTGCGAAGAGCGAGGTGACGGCGCCTGCGACGAGCGGA
>JANYHY010000263.1 GCA_025362165.1 Myxococcales bacterium
TCCGCTCGGGCGGCCACCGCGAGCTCCTTCGCAGGAGCACCATCACGCCCGAAGCCGCGCGGCGAGGCGTCTACCACGCGAGACGCACGTCGCCAGCGCTCCGGCCCGAGCTTGCCGTTCGAGAGCGAAGAGACGCGCGCGCTCCGGCACGCGGCCACCGCGCTCACCCACGTCTCGTATGCGATCCGCCTCGCGGTCGCATCCCCCGCGTCGACCAGCAACGCATCGCGAAAGAGCGTGGAGTCGAACAGGACTCGCTCCAGGGCCTCCTGCACTTCTTCGTCGGCGGACGCTTGCGCCGGCAACCGCGCTCCGAGCGCACGCGCCGCTTTGCCCGCATCCTTCGGGCTCGTGGTCGCGGCGACGAGCAACGCGCGGTGGAGGCCCACGATCTCCGCAGCCAACTTCGACGTAGGCGCGATGAGCAGAGCGACAGCCGCAGGTGGTTTGGCGCCCACCACAGCGCGGACTCTTGCCAGCAGCGCGTCGCGCACGCTCGAATCACCCATCGCGTGAGCGAGCTCGGTTACAGCGATCATCACCTCTGGTGTCTTGCTCTGTTCGGCGAGCTCTCTCGCGATCTCCGCGATCCTGCCTGGCGCGACTTTCAGTCCGAAGCGCATGGCCAAGAGCGCGTTCGCGCGGGCGAACGAGTCCTGCCTTCCCAAACCGTCGAGCAGATCTTTGGTGAACTCCTTGTCCGGGATCTCGCCATGGACCCACAGAGCCGTCGCCGCGGCGAGGGCTCTCCGCTTGAGCATCGGTGAGCTGTCCTTCGCAGACGCCGTCGCGAGCCACTTGCGCCAATCGCTAGAGTCGAGCGCTGAGAGGCCAGCGGCCCACGCCGCCCGCAGGCCCACCTCGGGATCACGATCGACCAAGAGCTTCAACAGCACGCCCCGGAACATGGGCTCGCGATCGCGATCGACGAACGCCTCGCGCCCGAACGTGTTGCTCGCGGTCGCCACTCGCTGACACAGCGTCGCCAAGCGAAGTCGCGCGCCGAGCGCGAGCCTCTCGGAGTGATCGAGCAGCTCACGGAAGCGATCGTCTCCGGCGAGGTACGCGGAGAGCACGTGGAAGAGCTCGTGCGCGTCCAGAGAATCTGACTCGAGCGCGACGTGAAAGGTCGCGCGTACGGGCGCGGAGCCGAGGAGCTCGGGCCAATAGACGTGCAGCGGAACCGCGAGCGTCGACAGCGCGGCGTAGGACGACGTCACGCGATCGATCACCTCGCGCTCGAGCGTCGCTTGCGCTCGTGTTGTCGTGGCGCGGTGCTCTCGAATCGCGCTGACGATCGCGCGGTCGTCTCGTTGTGCGGTCATAGGGCCGATTGTAGATTCAATCGTCCTGCACGGTCGACTCGCACGTTCCAGGAGCGAGGGCGTGAGCTCTCACGACCAGCGCGAGGACGTCCGTTCCACTCACGGTCGCGAACGGCTCTCCCACGAACGGCACCGTCGCGATGCGCGCCGACTTCATAGAGACCACGACCGATCGCGCCGATGATCCGGCGAGGCGCGCGAGCTCCGAAGAGATGATGTCTCGAGCGGTATCCGCGGGCCACGCCCAGACTCGAAGAGCGCCGCACGCGCTGACGAGCACAGCGCGCACACCAGGCTCCGGCAACGAGAGCTCTCCTATTGTGGGGGCCGCGTCGACGACGCTCACCGCGATGACGAGCCCGTCTGTGCGCTCGTGCAGAGCCGCGAGCTTCGCCAAGTTGCGCTGCGCGGCGAGACGACGCGCGCCGATCGCGCCGAGCGTGCCTGGCGCCAAGAAGAGCAAGTCCGCCGCGTGGGCGTCCGCCACGTGAGAGTGGAGCTGCGCGAGCACGCTGATGCTCTCGTCGATCGCGCGTTCACTCGAGGTCGTCGCGCGAGACTCGATCAGCAGCGTGGCCATGCGTTGAGTGAGCCCGAGCGCGGCGAGCTGCTCGAAGGCGCGCCGTCGCGAGCTTGGATCAGGCTGGGCGGCGTCGACGAGCGCGACACCCAGAAAAACGCGACGCTCCTCGAAGCGGCGACGCAAGGCGGCCACCGCGTCCTTCGTAGGCGGTTCGCCGAGCGCCGAACGAGCGCGCTGCTCGAGCAGCGAAGCGAACGCAGCGAAGACATCGAGCGGGGGCTGGGCTTGCTCCGCGACGGCTCGGGCGTGCAGCGCGAGATCACGCGCAGCGCTCGCTTGCCCTGCGTCGAGCGCGACCTCCGCGAGGTACGTGAGCGACCGAGCGCGACCATGACGATCACCAAGTCGAGTCGAGAGCAGCTCTTGGGCGCCGAAGTGCGCGCGCGCTGCATCGAGGTCTCCGCGGACAAGCGCGATCGCGCCGAGCTGTCCCCGCGCGATCGCCTCACTCGTCGAGATGCCCAACCGGCGCGCGAGCTCGCACGCATGCTCGAGCGCAGCCATCGCCGCGCCGCTCTGCCCGAGAGACGTGTAGAGCACACCCAACGTATTGAGCGCTCGTACGCGCTCTGGGAGCAGACTCGAAGAACGCCGCACGGCCTCTGCGAGCGCCTCGATCGCGGCCTCGGGCTGTGCTGCAGCGACATGCGCCGAGCCACGGATCGTCGCGGCCGTGACGAAGACGAGATCATCATCCGTCGCCTCGATCGCGCGCAGCCTGAGGATGATCTTCGGCAGTTCGTCGCGCGAGATCCTCTGCGCAGCGACCAACGCTTCACACTCGACGAGCAAGGCCGC
>JANYHY010000276.1 GCA_025362165.1 Myxococcales bacterium
CAACACCTTCGGCCCAGTCTCGACCGGCACGTTCTTGCCCCCGCCGCACGCGATGGTTGACCCGGCAATCGTCAGTACGAAGGCCAGGCGAACGACGCTTCGGAAGCTTCGGCGCGTCATTTCTTCTTCGCCTTGGGATCAATCACAGCGGGCGCTGGCGCTGTCGTATTGACTACTTCCGCTTGTGGACCGCGGCGCGGCGCCTCCAGCAGCGCAGGCAATGCGTTCGGTCCCTCACTCCTGATCTCGAAGCCGGTCTCTTTGAATGCAGGATAGAGCTCCGCGTTCAATCGGCCGAGCGCGTCGCGCATCTTGGCAGTCCATTGATTGTAGATGCCGAGCTCGATCGCCTTCTTCCAGCCGTTCTCGTAGGCGTCGAGGCTCTTCTCCTCCACGGGCACGGCGAACGTCTCGATCTGCGAGTTGTACTCGTCCTTGTCTGCGTCGGTCTTCACCTCGGGAGGGGGCGGCGAGTCTCTCAAGGACTTGGCGAATGTCTCGTACGTATAGCCAACTTTGTAGAGCGCAGCGGTCGTCCACTCTGCGACCCCGAAAGGCACGACGTCCAAGAACACGCCTGCGGCCGCCTTGAGCAGCTCCACTTTCTCTTTCAATCGCTTGGCTAGTTGCTTGATGTCGCCCTCGACCTTCACGGCCTCGAAGCGCGCGAGCACTCGCTCGCCTTGCATGTAGCGGGCTTGCGCCACGGCGTATTTTCCGTCGAATCCGAGCGAGCGCCCGAGCTGCTTGCCGGTGCGAACGGCGCTGGCGAGCGAGTCGTCCGCGCCCTTCTCGTCGCCGTTCTTCAATTGCGCCTTTGCCAGGAGCACGAAGCCTTGCATTCGGCGATCTTGATTGCGCGTGCCCTTTGCCAAATAGCGTTTGTAGAGATCGATCGCGTCTTTCTGATGCCCCGCGTTCTGGTGCGCGCGACCCATCTCGAAGACCACGTCGTCTGCCTCTGCCGCGCTGCCCCACCCGCTGAGGAATTTGTCGCCGGCTTTGATCGCTTTGTCGTGATCGCCAGTCGCGACGCGCAGCACTACTGCGTTGTAAGCCGCGTCTTTGGCGTGTTCGAATTTGGCATAATTGGGGTGCTGCGGATTGGCCAGATTGGCGATGGCCTCGTCGTACTCCGCCGCGTCCGAGAATAGACCCATCGCCTGCAATGTAGTCGCCGCGATCCACGCGCCTTGAGGCGACTCCGGCTTGTCTGCGTAGTCCTTGCCAGTGATGAGCGAGGCCGCCTCTTTGAGCGTCGTCACGTCACCGGCGAGCTTGCTCTCCGTCTCGGCGTTGACGCCCGCTTGGGCTGCGCGCGCGTCTTTGGGGAACTCTTTGGCGGCGCGCAAATACGCCAGCGCCGCGCCCGCATGATCACCCGCTTGAGACTTCTGCTCGCCTTGTTTGAAGACCGCCTGAATGAGCAATACGTCGAGCTTGGCCTGTAGCTTCGGATCTTGAAAGCTAGGCGCAGTCTTCAATCTGCGCGCCCAGGTCTCGATGTTGTCGAAGTTCTTCGACTTGTTGAACGAGTCCAAAATGAGCTCGCCGGCGCCTTGCGCGTATTGGCTCTTTGGGAACTTCTCGAGCAGCGCGCCCCAGAGCTTCACCGCGGGATCATAGACTCCATAATCGTAATAGAGCTTTCCCTGCCTGAAGAAGAGCTCGGGTAGCGCGGGGTCTTCGGGGTAGAGCTGCGCGTACAGATCGAGCGCCTCGGCGAATTTCTTGTCAGTCTCTGTCTCTTGCCCGCCGGGCTTGCCCTTGCGTGCCTCCAGCTCCGCGACTCGTACGCGCTCTAGAGCCGCTATCGCGTTGTAGATAGCGTCGTGCCGCAGCGTCTTCAGCGGCTCCTTCTGCGCCTCCTCATTGGGCACCAATCGCGCGGCGTTCATGTAGTGCGACGCTGCGTCCGTGTTCTTGTCCAGGTGATAGAAGTCTATCTCTGCGACCTTGAACTCGATGTCATAGGCCTTGGGCTCTTTGCTGAACTTGGTGAGGTAGGCATCATAGAGGCCCGCTGCGCCCTCGTACTCCGCGCGGCTCGTCTTGTCCCTCTGCGCTTTACCGTGCAGTCCAATCGCGTGCTCCCGCAATTGAGCTTCAATCTTCGCGCTCGTGTCTGCGACGTTCGCCGCGTCCGCTTGGGTGCGCGCCCAAGGCCCGTCTTTGGTGTATCCAGCCAACGCGCGATCGTACGTCGCGCGCATTTTCGGATAGTCCTCTACTTGGTTGTAGCCCTCTGCGATCCGCAAAACCCAGCCTCCGGCGTCGCGGCTCGTGGGCTCTAGCTTCAACAACAGCTCATACGCCTCGATGCCACGATCGAAGTGCGCTTGGTCGTAATAGGTGTCCGCGAGCGCTCGCACGATCTTGCCTGCGAACCTGTCGCCGCCGATCTTGGTGAGGAACCCGTACATGTCTTGGGCGGTGTTCTTGTCGTCCTCCGTGAACACCTCGACGAGGTACTTGAGGGCCTCGCCTTGCAGCTCGTCCAGCGCCTTCTGCTGGGCGACATTGACGTTCGCTTTGTTGCTCGTGTCCGTGACCTCGAAGACGCGAACGAAGCGCTTGGTCGCCTCTTCGCTATTGCCCAATCGCCAATGACACCAAGCGCTCTTGAAGAGCGCCAATCCGATGAGATCGCTCTTTGGAAACTTGAGCACCTCCTCGTATTCGGTGAGCGCCGCGGGGTAATCGGGTTTGTTGAACATCGTCTCGGCGCGCGCCATGTGCGCGTCAGCGATGAAGCGTGAGTTCGGGTACTCCTTGAGGATGCGAGTGAAGTGCTCGTACGCCTCCTCTACCTTGCCCTGCTCGGTGGCGAGGAACCCGTCCACATAGAGCGCCAGGTCGTATTCGCCAAAATTGGGATAGTCCTTCAGGACTCGCGCGAAGAGTTCACGCGAAGGCGTGTAATTGAGCTCTGGCGCGGGGCCGCGTTGATCGACCGGCTTCTTCTCCCAGTCCTTGAAGCGATCGACGAAGCTCTCTCTCTCTACTTCCCATTTCAATTCGCCCAAACGCATCAGCGCTTCGGGCAAGTCCGTAGTCTCTTTGGAGCTCTCCGCGATGAACGTCGTCAGCAGCTTGATCGCCTCTTGGCGCAGCGCTTTGATTTGCTCGAGGTCCTTGTCGACGCGCGCCTCTAGCTGCGCTTTCAATTGAATGCGCAGATCCTCTGGCAGCTTGGGACCACGCGTGACGGGAGTCGCCGCACCTGTCGTGTCTGAAGAGCCGCTCTTCTGAAGCTGTTTTTTCATGGGCGGCGCATCGAGCGTGCGCTCCGAAGCGGGCTTCACTTGAGAGGTCTCGCCTGCCGCGAGCGGAGTGTCCGGTGCGGCGCTCTTGCCTTTGTCTGGCGCTCCAAACGACACGCTCTGCGCGACCAACAACGCGCCAAACGCGCCAATGGCGCCAAAAGAACTCAGAACACGTGTGCGCCTCACTTGAGCCCCTCACCGCCGACGAACTCGTCAGGCCAATCGTCTCCCTCGAAGGGCCAATACTCCTCTTTGTCTCTCAAGAAGCGCGCGGCATCCAGCGAGTCCAATGCGGACGCTGGCAATATGCCATTGTTGATCGCCTCGATCTCGACCTCCAGCGCGCGCTTGCGGCCCAAGACGGTCTCGATGCGGCCCAAGCGCGCGCGGCGCAGCAGTCGCGAGAGTCGCAGATCCACTCTGCGCAACGCGTCTTTGGCCAATAGCGTCTCTGCGCGATCCAGCTCTTTGCGCGCGACCTCGAGGGCTTGTGCGTATTGCACGGAGGTCGCCGAGTCCATGCGGAACAAATCAGGCAGATCCTTGCCCGCCCCAGCGACGTCCGACGATTGAGCACTAGTGACGCTCGCGGCCAGCTTGATTCGCTCTTCGAGCGCGGTGAGCTCGGCCTTCAATGGCGCGATTTGATCGGCAGTCGCGTGCTCGCTCTCCAAGTCGTCAATCGCGTGGCGAACACCGTCGAGCGACGCGCGCGCGTCTGCCAATTGATCCTCCGGCCGCGGCGAGTCATTGATCGCCGGGCGCAACCCGCCGTTGGTCGCTAGGGCTTGTTGCATGTCGCCCAGCGTCGTTTGCGCCAAATGCAGGCCGCTCGCCTCGTGCTCGAGCACAGCGCGGCGCCGCGCGACTGTCCCGTAGGTCGCGTCCAAACGCACCAAGGCGGCGATCGCGCGCATGGACTCGGGGCTCACGCTCGCCCCCACCTCAGCGCCTCCAGCGTCCGTGCCGCTGCGGGCCGCAGTCAAGAGCGCCGCCATTGCGCGCTCGTCCAATTGAACCTTACGAGCGCTGTCTCGCACGGGTTCATAGAGCGCGACGAACTTCAACAGCTTCTTGTCGGCCTCTTCAAACTTGCATTGAGCGAGATCGACATAAGCGTCCAATATCCACGCCTCGTCCTCGTAAGGGTGGTGAATCTGCAGCGCCTTCAGCTCGTCGAGCAGCTCGCGCGCGCCTTCGTAGTCCTTCTTCTCGTAGCGGCTTGTCGCGCCCTCATAGAGGGCTTCCGCCAAGCGGTCAGAGTCTCTAGGGACTAGATAGTAATAATAGCGCGAGTCATCGAATCGGAACTGCTCGTGAGCGACGCGCCCAAGCGCGAGGCGCGCGAGATCTCGGACTGCGAAGAACCTCTCGTCTGCGAAGATCGGCGTCGTGTGCGCGCTGCGCTTGGGATCGGCAACTTTGCAAAAGAGGTCTTCACCCTCTTTGTATTTGCCCTTCTCGACGTTGATGAGTCCTTGAAGATAAGTGGCTTGTGCCCAGAAGCGCGACTTCTGTGGGACTTGCGCATAAGCGGTTAGGGCGCTGTCAGGATCGTGCGCGGACTCTCTGGCGCGCCCTGTCAGATAGGCGACCTCGCCTTGCGTCTCTTCTGGAGCAGTTTGAGGGACAGTGGAGAGATCGCTCAAACCCTCTTGGAGCTTGCCGCTGTCGATCGCGACCTCGACGAGGCGGCGGACCGCTCGGCGCGCAGAGATGGCCACGCCGTCCCAAGCGCCCTTGGCGGCGAGCACGCGACGGAAGTAGCCGCGAGCAGAGTCGTAGATCCCCGCGGTGGCTAGAGCGTCGCCGAGCAAGAAGGTGGAGGCGCGACCCTCTTCGTTCTCCGCGAAGTTGGAGAACTGCGGGTTCTCCACCAGCTCGGTCATGCGCGAGATCGCCTCATCGACGCGGCCCGTCCGGAGCAAGTCCTCTGAGACGGCGAGCTGATTGGAGACATCGCCGAGCTTCATCGGCTGCGTGCTGCCGAGGCGGCGCTGCACGAGCGTGGCGTGGTACGCCTGCATGGACTCGCCGCGAGTCTGCGGATCTGCCGGAGAACCAGCCACCGATTGCGTTGGTGTCGCAGGCGTCGTCGACACGGGCGGCTGCTGTGCGAGCGCCACATTCGACGCGAGCACGCCAGCCATCAACGCGGTGATCGACAGCGCGCGCATCACTTCTTGATCTGTTTGGCGTTGGCCTTCATGCGCACGCGCAGGTCGTAGCGACCGCTCTGATCGCTCGGGAAGTTCTTCCCCATGTTGGAGTCGTCCTCCACGAGGAGCTCGACATCGAGCTGTTGATCGCGCGGCACCTCGACGACGAAGCGCGAGCGCTGACTCGTGCGGAACGCATCGTTGCGATCGTCGCGGCGCTCCAGATCCACCGACAGCGCGTGCCGACCCGGCGAGAGCGCGTGCGTGTAAATGGCCGTCGCGTCATCGAGGCGCGCCTCTGGGGCCTTGTTGTAGATGGCGCCGTCGTCGAGCGAGACGACGAGTTTGGCGACCTTGCCGTGATCGCCGTCCACCTCGAGCGTGATGGCGATTCGCGAGTGAAAGAGCGTGTCCCCGACCGCCGCGGCGCGAGCGCGCAAGGCCGAGATGTCTCCCATGAGCTTGTCGTAATCGACAGTCGCGCCCGCGTCCCCGAGCAAGCTGGGCGATGGAAATTCGTTGGGCGCGGGCGTGAGCGGCGAGGGCTTCACGCCACCATCACCCGCAGGCGACGAGACCATCGATGGGCCAGCATCAGAGGCGGTGGATGGTGAGGCTGCGTCTGCGTTGCTCGCTGCCACGGCGGTCGGCGGCGCCGCGGCCTCATCGGCCTCTGCGTCGGGGACAGGCTTTTTGATGGGGGGTTTAGCAGCCGGCGGCTTCGCGAGCGCGAGGCCAACGACCGCGGTCAGCGCTGCGATTGTCAGCCCTGCCAGGAGTCCGCGCGAGTTGCCGAGCATCGTCGCGTGATGGTGCCCGTAAGCGCCTCACGATCCAAGCGAAAAGGCTCGGTTGCCGTCGCGATCGGTGAGCCGTGAACTAGCCGCCGAACGGGATGAACACGCTCAAGCCTAGCGTCACGACGATGTCGTTGACGAGGTGCTCTTCGCCGACCAACGATTGACGAAGCAAGTGATCGCGCACGTCCATGCGCACGCCGAACCACTTTCCAAAATACCACTTGGTGCCGAGCCCCGCGGACCCGGTGATGCCGCGCGCGGTCGAGTCGTCCGTGACGCCAGCGCCGAGCGCGATGTTGAAGTCGAAGCGGCTGATCCCGCCGCCCAACCAGCGGAGCTTGCCGTACGCGTACGACCACACGAGGTGGCCGAAATAGAGCGTGCCCGGTTTGTCGGTGCGATCTTCTACCTGGATTTGTGGGTAACGCCGCTCGTACGTGTCCGTGATCGCGCTCCGAAAGCGCGTGAACATGACGCTCGCTTCGAGGCCGAGGTCTTCGGAGAAGTGGAACGTGTAGGCGCCGCCGGCGATCCAGTTCGAAGAG
>JANYHY010000284.1 GCA_025362165.1 Myxococcales bacterium
GGCCAAGGACAGTCAGGCAACCGGCAATACGACGCACGCCGAAGCTTGGCCTTCTTTCATGGGAGAGAGGGCAGCCAATGGTATTCCTCGGGATTGAATGACGCACGAAGCGCTGATGAGACTTGCAATCCTCGAAGCGGAACGGGCCCGTGGCGGTACCGGCGACAACCCGTGGGTGGGATGCCTCATCACGAGCTCCGACGGAGAAGTGCTTGCTCGCGGACACACCCGAGGACCCGGCGAGGACCACGCCGAAATCGGCGCAGTGCGCGAGGCCCGCCTTGCTGGAGTCTCTATCATTGGAGCAACGCTCTACTCGACGCTCGAGCCATGCTCCTTTCACGGTCGTACGCCGGCCTGCGCGCACGTCATCGTCGGCGAGCGCCTCGGTCGAGTCGTCGTTGCCATGAGAGATCCGCACCCCCGTGTGGACGGCGAAGGCATCCGTATCCTGCGCGACGCCGGCATCGAGGTGATCGAGGGCCCGTGTGAGGACGAGGTCCGACGCCAGCTCGGGTCGTGGGTCTTTGCCCATCACCCGCACGAGCCGAGACGTCGTGCGGCGACGCTCTCCCCCGCTGATCGAGAGACCTCGCTTGCCAACACTTATGGCATTGACGTCAAGACCGTGCAGGAGCTCCTTGGCACTGATCCAGCACCATGACGGATGCGTCCTCATGCTGGCGACGAAACGTCGAGGCTGCAGCAGATGGTCACCTCTATGGACCCACCGGCGCCGCCGTTATGCTCGGCGTGAAACCTACAACCCTGGCCAGCAAGATGAAGCGCCTTGGTATCAAGAGAAACAGTTGATCCGAGTCAACACTCGACGCTGCGCGACTTATCGCCCGCCGTATAGGCCGGGTCGGCGACGCATGTGCAGACACGCGATCACGAAGACGATCTCCTTCTCGACGACGTAGTAGACGCGATATGGGAAGCGCGACAACGACGTGCTGCGGATTGCATCTTCGACGATGGCGAACGCGTTTGGCGTCTCGGCGAGGGGATGTCCCTCTTCCTGTTGAACAAGTGATGTAGCGGCGGCTCCTTGGAGGCCCGAGAATCGGGTTCGACCAAGAACAAGGTCCTTCGGGACCGAGGAGCCGCCATGAAGAAGAGAGCCGCAAGTCGAAGAGGGATGCAAGAGTGGATGTCGCCAGCTGCGCTGACGACGGTGATGCAGCAGATGATGCTGCCGCTGATCGTCGGCGTGGAGGCGACGAAGAAGGGCCTGCTCGCATTCGTCCAACAGATGGGGATGATCGCGTTGCAGGAGTTGTTCGCGGGCGAGGCTACCGCGATGGCGGGGCCGAAGGGCAAGCACCTGGCGGGCCGCACGCACCACCACTGGGGTACGACCAAGACGACGCTGCCCTTCGGAGGTCGACACATCTCGGTGGAGCGTCCGCGAGTGCGCCGCAAGGGAGGAGGCGAGGAGGTGCTGCCATCGGTCGAAGCCTTTCGCAAAGCAGACCCGCTCTCGGCCCGTGTCGCCGAGCAGATCGTTCTTGGCGTCTCGACGCGCGGCTACGCACGGAGCCTCGAGCCGCTCGTCGACGACATCGTCGGGCGCGGTACGAGCAAGAGCAACGCGAGCCGAGCATTCGTCGACAAGACCACGGAGAAGCTGACCGAGTTTCTCACGAGGCGACTCGACAACGTAGCGCTCGTCGCGATGTTTCTGGACGGCATCGAGCTCGCAGGCAAGACCGTGATCATCGCCCTGGGCGTGACTTCCGATGGAACGAAGGTGCCCCTCGGGTTGTGGCTCGGTGCGACGGAGAATCACGTCGTCGCCACGGCGCTCGTGCAGGACATGATCGAGCGCGGGTTGCGTGTCGACGAGCCGATGCTCTTCGTCATCGATGGCGGCAAGGGGATTCACAAGGCGCTGTGCGCCGTGTTCGGCGACCGCGCGGTGATCCAACGCTGCCAGGTCCACAAGCTTCGCAACGTGCGCGAGCACTTGCCGGAATCGCGCCGATCGTACGTCGGGCGACAGATGCGCGACGCATACAAGAGTTCGAGCGCGCCGGTCGGGAAGAAGAAGCTCCTGCAGCTCGCCTCGTGGCTGGCGTCGAACGGCGAGGACGCGGCAGCGGCGAGTCTGCGCGAAGGACTCGATGAGACCCTCACCGTCCTTCGCCTCAACCTGCCGGCGACCCTTCGTCGCGTGTTCTCGACGACCAACGCGATCGAGAACATGAACGGCTCGCTTCGTCGCATCTGTCGCAACGTGAAGCGATGGCGGGGCGAGAAGATGATTCGGCGCTGGTTGGCTCTTGGCATCGCCGAGGCTCAGAGCAAGTTCCGACGGGTGAAAGGTCATCACCAAATGCCCGCGCTCGTCGCCGCGCTTCGCCCCACGAAGGTCGTCACGATGGATCAGAAGAAGAAGGTCGCGTAGTGTTCACAACAGCCGTCGCTCCAACGCGAAGTTCAACAGGCGGCGGGGCATTCCCGCTGGTCTCCGCTCCCGTTGCGAACCCGCGGCGGCACGTCATCAGTCAAGCGGTCAGTTGTGCGTATCCTGCGGGGCGCTAGTGGCTAACCGATCAATACAGTCGAGATCCCTCCACGCCCAACTGGCGCGCCCCGCGCTTTGCAACGAGGCGGGTGGCAAACCGCTTCCTGCTTCCGATAGCGAAGAGGCCCATCCCAATTCAACGGGTGCGATGCTTACCCAACCTCGCTTGGGTTGACTTCCTGTCGTTTCCAGGCCGAGGCATCGAACATTCGCCACTCGGGGTCACTGAAGCACGCCTCAAGTTCGCCAATATCAATCTCGGCCGTGAGTCCTTCTCCAGCGATCGAGCGACGAGCCTGGTCAGCATTCCACGCGGTCCGTCCAAACATGAAGTGGTGCTGACACTGATCAAATACCACGAATATCGCTCGCAACTCTCGCTGAGTGAGACCGCGCTCCGCACGCTTGATCCATGACGCGAGGTAGGAAGCGAGGAGGGTGCCGTGCAGGATGTATGTCAAGCCAAATGCCCGCACCACGGACACGGGGCTTAGACCAACGACCTCGACCGGAGCGACCCCAACTCGATAGTCAAGGAGGAATCGCGCATTCCGCCCGCCAAACATTTGTGCGGCCGAAAATGGACTACCGGAAACGAGGGGCACATCCGAAAACATAGCCCACAGCGCATTTGGCAACATGGGACGCCAACGCAAGTCAATCCGGCGGTGGAGGGTGTCAATCACAATTCTGTCCACCTCCCTTTTTCGACACAACAGTCCTCCTGGA
>JANYHY010000306.1 GCA_025362165.1 Myxococcales bacterium
GTCGTCCATCTCGCGCAGGATCGCCTTAGCGCGCGCTCGGTACTCGCCGGCGAGCGCGGCGTAGTCGGCCTCGTCGATCTTTCCGATGTCGCGCTCGTTCTCGAGATCCTTCAGGGCGCGCAGGACCATGCGCTTACGCTCCTCAGCCTCGGTCACGCGTGCTCGCACCATGGCGTCGTCGAAGCCCGGATCGATCGGCGCGTCACCCACCAAGCTGCGAAGGCTCGACCACAATAAGATGACCGCGCCTATCAGCGCGCCGGCCGTGAGCACGAGCACAGCGGGGCCCGGACCCCAGATGAGGAGCGCGACGCTCGCAGCTACCACCGCCGTGACCGGAGTGCCGATCCCAACGACGCTCCCCAACTTTCGCTCGAGCGCGTCCGACTGCTCAGCCATCGTCGAGATCTCTGAGCTCTTGGTCGAGCCGATCGTCGTACGCGTCGCGGCCCGCATTCGCCTTCTTTTTGGGTGCTGCAGCGATCGGCGTCTCGCGCTTCCATCTGCGCATCAAACCCACCATGCCCGCGCCGCCCGCGAAGATCGCGACCAACGGGAGCACGTAGATGAAGCGCATCGCGCCAGAGTTCGGAGGCACAGCGAGGGACTCGGGACCCTTGTCAGCGGCGTATTTCTCGATGATCTGATCGTTCGTCTCGCCGCGCGCGATCGACGCGCGGATCGCTTCGCGCGACTCCTCTGCCGTTGCGCACGCGCAGGTGCTCAGGAGATCGCGCGCGCAGTCCCCGCACATGCAACGCAGCTGACCGAAGACCGCGCGCTCGCGATCGTTCTCTATGCGCACCGTGCCCGAGTGGAGGCTGCTCATCCCTGCGCCGGGTTGCTGCGCGTAGGCAGTCGCTGGCATCGCGGCGATCACCACGCCAATGGCGAACGTGGCAGCAGCCATCGCGGCGCCCCGTGAGTAAGCCCACGCACGCGACTCGTTGGGTTGCAGCTCCGGCCACATCGACACGACGCAGCCGAACACCAAGATGATCGCGCCGAGCCAAATCAAAGAGACCAGCGGGTTCACGTGCACTTGTATCGCGGCGATCTTCGTCTGTGGATTCACAGAGCCGAGCACGACGTACAGATCGTCTCTCAATGAAGAGTTGATCGAGACCTCTGTGGTCGGCGACTCGGGCATCTTTTTGTAGATGAACTTTGCGGGCGACACCGTGCCGACGTCCGCGCCGTCTTTCTTCACGGACATGTCGACGAACACCATGCGCTTGGTGTTGTCGACCTCCATGCGCTCGCCCGTGTACGTGAGGTGGTACGCGCCGACGTCGAAGCTCTGTCCGACCTCTAGCGAGGTCTCGCTGTCCAGGTTCCAAGACTTGCCCGTGAAGCCGAGCAGCATGCACGTGATGCCGAAGTGCGCGACCATCCCGCCGTAACGACGACGCGAACTGGGCGCCAGCGTGACGAGCGTGTAGACGAAATACGGCCCAAAGAAGCCGAAAAACGCGAGACCTGCGGCAGTGACGATGAGCGCGTTCTGGTTGGGGAACATGCGCCGCAGATACGCGATGCCGATGAGGCTCACGACGGCCATCACCGCGCCGATCATCCACAGCGCTTTGCGCGCAGCTGGCTTGTCTGCGTCGACGCGCCCGCGCGCGCGGAACAGCAAGACGAACTCTTGGATGATGATCGTGAGGTTGAAGACCGCGACCGCGACGCCCATCCACGGCGTCTGCGCGTTGAACATTCGAAGCGCCGCGCCGAGCGCGCCTGGGTAGATCGCGTCTCCATAGACGACCGCGGGGAAGCCGAGCGCGTGACCGAGCGTGTGGTGAATCACGAGCGTGATGGCGGTCACGATCAACGGCGCGCGGAGCATTTTGCGCAAGAGCTCGTCGCTCGTCTTTTTCCAGCCGAAGAGCGTGCCGGTGCCCATCAAGATGAAGATGACCAAGCCAATCGGCTGCACCCATGCGTTGTAGTAGGGCGGGCCGACGCTGACCTTCTCGCCGCTGATGGCCTCTGTGAGCATCGGGAACGTGGTCGCCACGCACACGAACACCATGAAGCCGAGCAGGCCCCAGTTGTTCATCATGAACGTGAACTCACGCGAGGCGAACGACTCGAGCTGCGGGCGATCGTGACCCGTGTCGAGGCCGGCGGTCATGCGTCGATACACGAGCTCGAGGCCCGCGTAGACGGTCACGCCCGACCCGAGGATGAGCACGCCAGCCTTCGCGGCCATCGGCATCGCGAGCTTGCCGAGGAGCAAGTAGATGCCCGGGACGAACGCGAGGATGAAGATCCAACCCGTCAAGATCGCCGCGAGTCGCAAGCGCGGATTCGGCGTGAGGTTACGCAGCTCCGGCCAGCGGTACATGATGAGCGTCGAGCAGAAGGCGGCGATCATGCCTAAAAACCAGGCGAAATACGTCCCGATGCCGCTCTGCGCGAACGAGTGCACGCTCGCGATCGCGCCGGAGCGCGTGAGGAACGTCCCGAAGATCGTCATGAAGAAAGTGAGGCACACCAAGAAGACGTTCCACACCTTCAACATCCCGCGGCGCTCTTGGATCATCACCGAGTGCACGTAGGCGGCCATCGTGAGCAGCGGCATGAACGCGGCGTTCTCCACCGGGTCCCACGCCCAGTAGCCGCCCCACCCGAGCTCGACGTACGCCCAGAGCATGCCGAGCGTGTTGCCTATCGCGAGGAACATGAGTGCGAAGAGCGCCCACTTGCGCGCGGCCCCGACCCACTCGTTGTCCAGACGTCCCGTGACGAGCGCGGCGATCGCGAAGGAGAACGGGATCGAGCAGCCGACGAAGCCCGTGTACAGGCTCGGCGGGTGGATGATCATGTAGAAGTTCTGCAAGAGCGGGTTGAGGCCCTCACCGTCCGGGCGCGCGCCTGCGATGCTCGTGGAGAACGGGTTGGCGGCGAACGCCATCAGCACGGTGAAGAACAAGACGATCGCCATCAACGTCGCGATCACGTACGGCTGCAGCACGAGGTAGCGGTGCTTCATCCATGCGACGCACGCGGCGATGTACATGGAGAGCAAGAACAGCCACCACAAGATCGAGCCGTCTTGTCCGCCCCAGAGCGAGGTCAGCAGGTAAGCGATCGACATCGATCGATCCGAGTAGTGCGCGACATAACGGAGCCTGAAATCATGGCTCACGAACGCGTACGCGAGGACCAGGACCGCGACCGCCACGAGCGCGACCGTGCCGAATGCGCCCGCGCGCGCGGCTTGGAGCGTCCTGAGGCGACCGGTGGATCCAGCCGACAGCGACACGGCGAACGTGTAGCTCGCAGCGACCATGACGCAGAACAAAATGATCGTTCCAAACGCTGGGAGGCTTTGCCACATCTTGGGGTGTTGTAGTGTAGGCCGTCCGTAGGGACCAGGCGTGAATATCGCGTACAATCCAGAGATGCGCTTCGTCGGTGGGGTGATGGTGATTGCGGTGGTCGCGTGCAGCGCCTCGACGCGAGAGCTGCCCGCCGACATGTTCGCGATGCCTGCCAACAGCGCGCCTATCTTGCTCGCTGGAGTCGACGCAAGCGTGGTCGTGGACGCCGGGCCGAGGTCCGCGCTCGCTTCAGCCCGCAAGAAGAAGGACGCCGTCGAAGACCTCGCGACCATCTGTCCAGCGCACGCACGTCAGACAGGACCAACCGATTTCACCGTGCCGCAGACGATGTGGACCGCTCTGCGCAACGAGGTCTCCCGCTCGGACTCCTTCAGCCCGCACCTCGATGCCAACAACGCGGTGGACGGCTACACGATCACCAACGTCGGCCCGTGCTTCGCGGAGATCGGCCTCGTGGACTACGACCTCTTGCGCAGCATCAACGAGATCGACGTCTCCGACACCTCGCACATCTGGGAGAGCATCCAGCAGACCAACACAGCGTTGGTGCGCATCGAGCGCGCAGGCATCCCCGTCGAGCTTCACTACAAAGTGCAGCTGTAGATTTAGTTTTTGGGTGACAGCGAGAAGCTGCCCTCGCGGATGATGTTGGCTCGCGCGCGCGACACATGGAGTGTGCCGATGAGCTTGCCGCCGTCGACTTTTGCTTCGCCGGTTCCGTAGAAGGAATCGTCGCTCGGTTTGTTGGGACGCACTGTGAAAGTGACGACGTCTTTGTCGCGCTGACCGTCGATCGTCGCGTCTCCGAAGGGTCCAGTGAGATCGCCCGTCACTGCGTGCGTCGTGGGGTCGACCGCGACGTTGAGGTCTCCTTCGCCCAACCCGGCGCTCGCGTCCTCGCCGCGAAACTTCAGGCCTGCGTCGCGCGTGGCAGGTGTCACGTAGAGCGTAGATTCGATCGCGGTGTACTTGCCTGACCACGCAGACGCATCCAAGACCGCTGCGTCGACGACGGCGATAGGTGCGGCCGACGCGCTCGCGGAAGCAGACGGCGCGGACGATGCGTCGTCTTTCTTCGGGCAAGCGAGGAGCAACACCGCGAGAGACGCGAGGACACACACGCGCGCTCTCACGATCCCCCTGTTTTATGGGTGATTCGAACGCCGACTTCGCCCTCTACCTCGACGAGCTCGCCGCGTGCGACCTCGATGCCAGAGACGCGCAGCACCACGGGTTCGCCGACGCGACGTGCGAGCGTGATGACGTCGCCGACGTTCGCGACTGCCCACTCGCGCGCGCTCATCTCGGCGGCGCCGATCTCCACGCGTACGATCACCGGCACCTCGCCGACCGACTCGAGCAGCGCGTCTTTGTCGACCATGTCTCCCTCGTCGCCTTCGACCGTCCACCCGAGGCGGCCTTCGCCTTCCCGTAGCACGAGCTTGCCGCCCGCCGCGAGATCGGCGAGCAGTCCTCGTTCGGCCAAACCAGCGACCAGCTGCACCGCGCCGACCCATTCGTCTCGCTCTCGGCGGATCGTGCACCCAGCGGGGAGCCATACGTCTCCTGCGCGAAGTGAACCGATCTCCGCAGCGGTGGAGCGCGAGCTCGCCGCGACGATCGGCAAAGCGATCGGCAGCCCGCGCAGAGAATGGAGCGCAGTGGCGTCGAACAAAGGCAGCGGCGCACCGAGCGCCGTCTCGGCCACGATCACGCGCGCGACGAACGCGTCGTACTCGACCATGATCGTCAATGACGCGGCGATGCGCGGTCCTGTCAGCGACGCGAAGATCGACGAAGCTGAGCCAGCAGCGATCACGCGCAGGGGCGCGCCTGCTCTCCGCGCGATGGCCACAGCGATGGCCGCGACCGCTCCAGCGATCGGCTCGCTCGCTGGTTTGCTGGGGTCGATGACCTTGGCGCCAGGCCTCCGCAGCGCACGAGACACGAGCGCCGAAGCGAGCGCGGTCTCGACCTCGATCACGAACGGGGTCGCGGTGAGGTCCGCGCGCTCCAGCACGATCGCGACAGCGCCCTCGCCAGCCTTCACGTCGCGCGTCACGCTCCGCCCGCGAGCTTCTACTGTGGTGCCGAGCAGCTCCGCCGCCGCGCGCTCGAGGCCACCAATCGACAGGACGCGAGCCAACACTAGACGGAGCTCACGCGCCGCGGCGACCTCGCCTTTGGAGAGCGAGTCCAGCGAACGCCATGGAAATGGCCTGATCGGTGAGCTTGCGGTCGCCACGAGACATCCTCGATTAGCACATCAGGGCGCTAGCTTGAGTCTTGGGGCATGGCTCTGATACCGTCATGGCCATGTTGCGTCTTCGTCACGCCTTCTTGCCGGCCGCGATCGCGGCGATCGCGTTCGCCGTGCTCAGCTCCAGTGGAGAGAGCCTCGCCGCTGGCGACAAGCCAGGGCCCAAGAAGCCGGCGGCTGCCGTGGACTCCGGCGCGTCCGATGACATGTACGATCCCGAGAACAAGACGCACATCAGTCACTTCATGGAGACCGTCGCGCAGGCGAACGCGAAGGCCACGTCGCGGGACTTCGCTGGCGCGACAGAGCTTTATCGCAAGGCGATCCAGCTCCAACCCGCGAACCCGCTAGGGCACTACTTGCTCGGCGAAGTGCAGCTCGTCCAGAACAACCTGCCCGAGGCCGAAGCGTCGATGAACCAAGCCGACAACGTCGGCGACAAGAACCCCGCCGTGAAGACGAAGGTGCTCTTCGTCTTGGCAGACATCAAAGAGCGCCAGAAGAAGTGGGACGACGCGAAGGCCGCGTGGACCCGCTACAACGAGTACGCCGGCAACCACGACGCCGGCGCGATGCCCGCGAGCGCGGCTGCGCGCATCCAGTCGATCGACGACATGCTCAAACAAGACAAGACGTACGAGATCGTGCGGCAGCGCATCCTCGCCGAGAAAGACGGCGGCGCGGCTCCGACGCCCGCCCCGACCGCACCTGCCAAGTAGGGCGTCGCGAGGTCAGAAGCCGAGGACGATCTCGCGTTCGAGCAGCTCGTCGGCGCTCTGTGTGAAGCGGAGGAAGTCCGCGTAGTCCGAGGGCTGCACACGACCCGCGGGGATGTCCACCGTGCGCTCGAGGTGGATTTGGTGACCGCGAACCGCGTCCTTCACGATGATGGATCGCTCACCGTTCTTCGCTTCTCCAGTAGGTAGAGTCGCGGGCATACGCGCCGACTCCGGCGCGACGACGTCGAACGCGAGGTCCACGTGCGATGAGGCGCCAATCAAGAGCGGCGTCTGGCGCGTCGGCAAAGAAGCGAGCTGCGCGATGTGCAACGGGAAAAGCGATCGCAAGACATGCTTGTCGCCTTGTTGCCGCGCGAAGCTGGGGACCTCGCATGTGACGTGAACGATGAGCGGCTTGTCGAGGTCGGCCTTGTTCTCGAGCTTCACGTCACGCACGCGCGCGCCGGGCAACGTGCCGCTCAACAGCCGCGACTCGACGAACGCGAAGAGCTGCGACTCCTGAACTTTGTCGAAGATGCCGCGCATGCGAATTCCGGGTTTGCCTGCGTAGCTCTGATCGAGCGTCACGCTCGCGCTGCCGTCCGCCTTGAGGTCCGCGCGACCGCTGACACCGAGCGCGTCTTGCGTGCCGCTCGCGGGCACCGTCTGTCGCGGCGCTCCGTCGATCAACACGATCGCATCTTGTCCGCGGACCTCCGCGGGGACGTACCCGAACGGCGCGAATTTGTCCGTGACCGTCATCCATGTCGGGTTGGGGCCTGTGCCGACGCGCAAGACGAGCGAGTCGTAGTTCTCGACCTCGCTGCGCTTGCCAATCGGCGGCATCGCGAGCTTGTCTTTCGCGAGCGCCACGTCCACCGAGATGCCGAGCTGCTTGCACAAGTGGACGAACGCGCTCTGGCGCGATCCACTCTTGCCGTTGATGACGCGACGCCCGTCCTTCTCTTGTCCGTCTTGGATGCGCTCGAGCACCGCGCGGTAGACACGCCGCGCACGCTCGGCCTTGTCCGTCTCGGGCACGCCACGCACGATGTCCTCCGCGTATTTCTTCAAGCGCGGATCGAGCGGCGTCTCGTCCGCGACCAAATCGACGAAGCGCGAGATCGTCCCATCGAGCGTGATGCCCCAACCGACGCGCACGCTCGGCAAGAACTCGGCGGCGTTCGGCGCGTCAGGCTCTTCGACCAGCGGCGGGCTCTCGTCCACGCGCCAACGCTGCTCGACGAACGGCGGGACGTCGCGCTTCTTGGGAGCGCCAACGTTGCCGCGCGTCTCGACCTCGAGCGCCCTATCCTTCGGGCTCACGACGACGAACTCGCTGCGCCAATAGCCTTTGTCGGCTTCGCGGAAGAACCACTGAGGACCCGTGTATCGCAGGCCGCCTTCGCCGTCGCCGCTCGCGTCCGTGATGTGTTCGATCTCGATGTAGTCGCCCACCTCGAGGTTCGGCATCGTGAGCGTCGGCTTGCCGGCGACGGGCTCTGGCTCGAGGATCTTGCCGCTCGGCTTGATCACGCGGAGCTTGAGCGTGAACCCTGTGGGCGGGCGCTGCTCGGACTCTTGACCGATCGCCTCTTGCGATTGGATGCGCAAAATCTCGTGCTCGAGCATCTGACTCGAGCCGTCCTTCTTCACCCAAAGAGTAGCGTAGTCGAGCACGCGCGCTGCGGTGCCCTCCATCCTCTTGCCGCGCTTCTCCCAGGCCTCGAACTCGCGGATCGTGGCTTGTCCGTCTTGTCGGTAAGGCTCGAGGTTCGTCGCGCCCTCGAGCAGATCGATGGCGTTCTGCAGCTCTGTCGCGCTCGCTCCCACGCGCAGCGCTTCGGCGAGCGCCTTGCGGAGCGCGTCGTTGTCACCTTGTGCGTATGCGCGGTCCGCGAGTCGGAAGCGGCTCGTCGCGTCATCGGGGTTCTTCGCGAGCGCTTTTTGAAGTTGCTCCACCGCGGCCTTCGGATCGCCGCTCTTCTGCAGGATTTCGGCGATGCGTCCAGCGATCTCTTTGCGCTCGGGCCTGCGCTTCTGAATGCGACGAAGCTCGGCGATCGCTGCGGGCCAATCACGCCGCGCGAGCGCGCGATCGAGATCGATCTCTGCATCAGGGTCGAGCTTCTTGATGCGCTCACCAATGGCGTCTGCCTTGCCGACCGGCCCCTCATCCTCGATCGCAGCCACGTACGAGCGCAGCGCGCGCAGATCGTCGGGGAAGCGCGTCGCCAGATCCTCCAAGGCGTGCATGCGCTCCGCGCGCCAACCGAGCTTGCCGTAGACCTTCGCGATCTCCTCCAAGATCTCTGGCTCGTTCGGGAACTCGACCGCGAGCTTTCGCAGCGGATCCACCGCGTCTACGAAGCCCTTCTGCTCGGCGTCGTCGATGATCGTCCACGCACGCGCGAACCAGAGGCGCGGATCTCGCGCAGCCGCACGCGCGATCATCGCGCGCTCGGTCGTGTGTCGCACGTCTGCGGGGAGCGAGGCGTCGCCGTTGGCGAAGAGTCCTGCGGCCTCGAGCGCGATCGGGCCTGCGTCCTTCGGCGTCGCGAGCGGCTCGCTCATCACCGCAGCGACGTCGTCGAGCCCTTCGATGTGCGCGACGTACGCGCTCAAGAATGCCTCGATGGGTCCGTTCGCCTGAGCCGCTGGGTGGATGATGTTCGGATCCCCAGTGATCGTAGGGGTCGCGAGCGAGTATGGAGCTCGCGCTTCGGGGTCCGAGGCGATCGGCGCAGCGGTGCCGTCGGGGTTGTAGATGCGCACGGACGCTGTGTCGTCCAGGAGGCGCGCGACGATGCGGTGGCGGCCCTCGCGCAAGTGCAAGCTCACTCCGAAGCGCGCCCACGAGCCCCACGTAGCGAGATCGCGCTCGATCACCGGCGCGTCGTCCACCCACACTTTGATGCCGCCTTGCACGGCGAGGATGACGTCGCGCTCGCCCTGCGTGCGAACGAAGCCCTCGACATAATAGACGCCAGCCTCGCGCCCCTCACCGCTCGCGACCAGACAAGACGTCTGCTCGCTCCGCTGCACGTGCGGCGCGGTCCCGCGCGCGGCGTCACCTTTCCACGCGGATGGCCACGGGCCAGGGAGCTCCGAGTCGAAGCTGCGCCGACGATCGACGGTAGAGCCCTTGCCGAACGGTCCCGCAAGTCGGAGCCCAGTCACGCACCCGCTCCGCTGCACGACGAGCGCGTCGTAGTCCTTGCCTGTCGCTTCGGCGGTTCGATACGCCTCACCGAGTGACCAATCGACGAGCTCCGCCTCCGCGCGCCAACCGATGGCGCCGGGTTGCTTCACGAGAGCGTCGAGGTCGGCCTTGTGCTTTCCATAGAGATCGCTGACGGAGCTTCGGAGCCCTCGCAATCGGCTGGCGCTGAACCACGCCGCCATCGGCGCGAGCGAATCGCCGCTCTTGCTCGCTGCCTGCAACGACGAGACGTAAGCGTCCGCTGCGGTCGCGGGCTCGCCGTGCTCCTCTGCGAAGAGCGCGCGTCCGAGGCTCGCGTAGAGCCCAGCGGTCTTCATGTCGGCGAGGCGCTTGTAGGCAGCGTCTGCTTGCGCGGGATCACCGCCGGGCGCGACCTCTTCCGAGAGCAACCACTTGCCGACCGTCTCGCCGTCCGTCGTGGCCTTGCCGTCCGCGCGCAAGCTCGCGAGCGGGACCGTGGAGCTCTTGCCTTGCGAGCCGCCGCACGCCACCGCGACGGACGTCGCGAGGATCAACACACGGCGGATCTTGGTCTTCATCCGAGCACCAACCCGAGTGATCATTTGCTCGCCGACAAGACGAGGCGTTGACCGAGCGCGCGGTCCGCGGACTCGCAGAAGGCGCGAAACGCAGGGTACTCCGCGACCGAGATGCGCGTCTTCTGGATCGCCACAGTCGTCTTGACGTGCACGACGCCGTTCGCGTTCTCCACCGTGATGGCGTAGCTGCCGAAAGGACTGCTACCGCTCGTCGCGACGGGCGCTGTGAGCACGCGGCTCGCTGCGGGGATCTTGATCGTGTGATCGCTCACGCTCGTCGACTGCGCGCGGAGCCGAACGTCGAGCTTGCGTTGGGAGAGCGACGCGTACTCGCGCACGAGGTAGCTCGCGGGTCCCACAGGCACGCTCAGTGTGCCGGCGTCTTTGCGCGCGAACACTGGCACCTTGCCCACGACCTTCAGGTCTGGCGAGACCTCCACGTCCTCGAGATCGTTCGCAGTCGCCTGCTGCACCTCGAGCCCGGCGTACTCGCCACCGAGATCCTCCTGCAGTCGCTGCTTGCGCGTCGTCTCTGCGTGGTAGCGCGCGCGCCACGAAGAAGCGGTGACGCCCGTGATGTGCGCCTTGTACGTCATCGTGGCGGACCCGTCTGTGGCGAGCGTTGCCTCGACCGTGCGCGTCGTGACGCTCTCGCTCGCTGGAGGATCCGGCAAGTGAACGAGCTTCGGATGGCCCTCGTTGACCTGCAGCGCGAGCGAGCCGCGGTCCATCCCCGGGAGCTCGTCGCTGCCCGTGTATTCGGCCGTTCCATCGAGGTAGTGATCGATCGACGGCACGTAAGCGATCGCGTGATCGAACGGCGCGAGGCTCGCGGGAGAGTCCTCGAAGTCGCCGCGGAGACCGGTGCGCACGATGACGATCGTCGCGGGGATGTTGAGCTCCTTCAGCATCGTCACGATCAGCGTCGCCTTGTCTTTGCAGTCGCCGAACCCGCGCGCGAAGATCTGCGCGCACTTGTACGGCTTGAAGCCGTGGATGCCGAACTCGAGCGCGACGTAGCGCGTCTTGCCGACGACGTAGTCGTAGACCGCATTGATCTTCTCACGCTCGGTCTTCTTGCCCTTCGTGATCTCGAGGACGCGTTTGCGAACCTCGTCGTCAGCGGTGAACTGATCCTTGACGAGTCCCCAATACCAGGTGCCCATCTCGTCCCACGATTTGTAGGTCGACACGTGCACATGACCGAGGAACTCGGTGTACGGCGGCTGGTTCGGCTCGGGGAGCACCGGCGCGATGTCCTTCGCGGTGAACTGATAGATGCGCACGTCACCCTTCTCGTCGCTCTTCTCCTCCACGGTGGCCACGACGTTTGGGATGGCGGGCTTGTTGAAGTAGAGCGTGCGCGCCTTCGGCGTGATGAGCACGTACTTGGCGAGCGCGATCGGCTCGTTCGACTGCAAGTACTCGACGTCGCCGAAGTAGTCCGCGAACGCATTTCGCTCGGCGACATCCTCCACGCGATACTGCAGCTCTACGACGTCACCTGGCGCGAGCCGCGCGAAACGAACGCGGTAGCTAGAGGCGCTCGTGTACATCGCCATCGACGGATCGTTTTGTCCGCCTGTGCCCGTGTCGAACGAGTCGTCGATCTCGCCGTTCTTGCGATAGACATGCACCGCGCGCAGCTGCACCGTTTGTGTCTCACTCTCGAACGCGAAGCCGTACACGCGATCGGCCTGCGCGGCCGAGTCAGTCAGCGGTTGAAACACCACCTGCGTGAACTTGCTCGAGAGCCCGTTGGGGAACACCGTGACGACGTTGAGGTCCACGAGCTTTCGACCGTCCGCGCCGTTCGCGGGCGCGTCGCGCTTGGCCAAGAACTCGCTCGCCGGTATCGCGTACGCCTCCTCCGGACGCGACTTTTGCGGCTCGAGGTGCACGAGGTAGTCGCGAACGTCCTTGGCTTGCGGTTGGATCAAGAGGATCTTCCGCAAGAGCGCCTGCTGCTCGCCTTGCTGTCCGCCGAGCCCGTAGACGTCCGCGAGCGAACGCATCGTGTCGACGTCCTCGGGGGCGAGCTCGAGCGCGCGCTTGTAGACGGCGATCGCGCGAGGGCGCTCACCGAGCTGCAAGTACGCGTGCGCCGCAGCTTCGATCTTGTCGGAGGAGTCCGGATCGAGCGCGAGGAGTCGCTCCACCCAGCGCGTGGCGTCGTTGTTATCGCGACGCGCGATCGCGAGATCGATCTTGCCGCGCAAGAACGACGCATCGTCGAAACGTAGCGCGGCGTAGCGCTCTTCCATCTCGTTGGCGTCGGTCGCACGATCCTCTTGCCGCAACGCCGCCACGGTCGCGCGCACGAGCGCCACGCTGCGGGGTCGCCGAATCAGCGCCTTCTGGAGGAACGCGAGCGCAGTCGCGCGGAGGTTCGCCTCACCAAAGAGCTCCACGCGCGCGAGCACCGCGGTGACGTTGTCCGGATCCCGCGCGAGCGCCTCGTCGTAGAACGGGATCGCGTCACGCCAATTGACTCCGGCCCGCGCGTGCGCCGCGCGTGACAGCAGAGTGTCCATCTGATCCTCGGAGCTGACTCCGCCTCGCTTGACCAGATCCTCCGCCTTCTGAATCCAATCTGCGCGCTGGTTGCGGCTCTCGGAGAGCGCGCCCGCGAGCAGCGCGCGCTTCACGGTTGGCGCCTTCTGCGCGCTCTTGGTCGCGAGCTCACGCGCGATGTGCTCTGCGTCGTCGTCCGATTGCGTCGACACGAGGTAACGCGCATACGCCTCCTGCGCGGCTGGATCGTTGCTCTTGACGAGCTTGTCGAACGCTTGGATCGGGCCGCTCACGGTCTGCGTGGGGAGCGCGGCCTTCGTCCACGTCTTCTGTGCGGCTACCGCGTTCGCGAGGTCTGAGCTGGCCTCGAGGTGCGCATCAGGGGTGCCGTCAGCGCCGGCCACACGCAGCGTGAACATCGGCGAGCTGTCGTCGCCGCAGACCTTGACGAGCACGCGGTTGAAGCCCTCTTCGAGCGTCACGTTCGCGCCGACACGCTCGGCGTCGAAGGAGCGATACTTGGTGTCTTCGAGCGCGACGGTCCCGTTCCACCACACGCGCATCGCCCCCGCGCTGCCCGCCCAGATCGAGATCGAGCGCCGCTGGCCAGCCTTCAAAGACAGATCGCGGACGAACGCAGACGCGTAGACGCACGCCTTCTCGCTCGGTCGTACGAGCGCGCTCGTGTCGATCCAACCATAAGGAAAAGCCGCAGGGGACGGACGCCATGTCACGGGTCGCTCTTTGCCTTGGTAAGTCAAGGCGATCGAAGGCGCCGCGTCTTTCTCGGGCCCGAACGCCTGCGCGAAGCCGGCCTTTCCTTCGTTGTCGAACGCGCCGACCGTGAGCCATTGCGAGACGTAGCCGAGCGCCTTGATGCGCGCGCGCGCTCCGTCCAAGTCACCGAGTCGCCGCCTCGCGTATGCGTCGAGCAGCTGCGCGTACACGCGAGAGCCGCCAGTACGTGCTTGCGCGACGTTTCGAAGGGCCTCCTCCACCTCCGTCGGATCACCTTCGTCCCACTCGCTCCAAATCGCGCGCATCGCGGCGTAGGCTTGTGGACCTTGCGCGCTCTCGGCCTCGGCCGTCAGACGCGCGAGCTTGGGTAGACGGCCGGTGAGGTCGCCGTTCGAAGCGCTCGCTGCCGGCGCAGCGGCGAGCACCAAAGCGATCGCGAGAGGTCTTGCGATTGAGGTGTGGGTCGACACGTAGCGGAAGCTAACACGGGTCTGGGCCGGGTTATCCCTCGTGCCATGCAAACTTGGCCCGCGCCCGCGTCGCTTTCTACGATCGCCATCGAGTGTCTCTTTTGGGTCTTCGCTCGCTGCTCCCAGGGCTCGCTCTCGCGACGGGGACGGTGCTTGGCGTGCGTGGGCTCCCCGCACATGCGTCGACGCCACCTCGCGACGTCGTGACCGCGCCGACGAATGTAGACCCGCCGCAGCCTGTCGACGCGACGCTGCTCCCCGATCCGGGACCGTGGCCGCCGCTCAACTTGGAGTGCAACTTGGGTCGAGCGTGGCTGCTCGCCGAGGGACCCGCGCACGATCCTCATGATGGACGTCGCTGGGTCACACTCACGTTCGACGACGGCCCGCGCCAAGAGACGACGCCGGAGATCTTGCGACTCTTGCGTCACGACCACGTGCACGCGACGTTCTTCTTCATCGGGAGCTACCTCGAAGGCGACAAGCCGCGGGCGGTCGAGGCACGCGCGATCCTGACCGAGGCAATCGCGCAAGGACACCTGGTGGGCAGTCACACGCAGGACCACGACCGGCTCACGGCCCTCTCTCCGTCACAGGCCCTCGCGCAGATCGACGACGGCATCGACGCGATCGCGCGCGTGACTCGGATGCCTCCGATCCTGTTCCGACCTCCGTATGGCGACATCGACGCGTTCACGGAGTCTCACCTCCGAGCGCGCGGCCAGCAGCTCGTCATGTGGAGCGTGGAGGCGAGCGACATGAAGTCCTCCGACGCTGACAAGATGACGTCGAGCCTCGAGGATCAGCTAGATTTCAAGGGCGGCGGTGTGATCCTCCTGCACGACGTGCGACGATCCACGGTCACGGTGCTGAAGAATCTCCTCGAGTGGCTCCAAGCGCGTCGCTTCGATCCCGCGCGTCCGGAGCGGCCTGGCTTCGTGGTCACCGATCTCTTGACCTATCAACGAGAGACCGCCGCGCACCCACAGCAGTACTCCGATCGCACCGCGCTCGAGAACGCCCGAGCCGCGCATTGGCGCGCGGATCACCCAGACGAAGACACCCCGTACTGACAAAAGCAAACGGCGTGAGCCCGAAGACCCACGCCGCTCTGTGTCTCGTCGTCAGCTCCAAGCAGTCTCGCTAAAGCGAGACTCTTGGACAAAACCTTCTCCATTGATCGTGCCTCTGGCGCGATCAACTAATCAGGGGAGCACAGCCTCTGCGTTCGGCATCGTCTCGGCTTCGCGGTTGAACACCGCGCGCGCGAGAGTGAAACCGAGCTGCGGTCCGTACTCGGCGTCGCACTTGACGCGAACCTTCTGGCCGTTCGAGAAGGTGATGTCGAGCGACTCGGTGCGGTTCCAGAAGTCCTTGGTGAGTTTGTGGTTGTTGTTCGCGATCGCGTTCGCGGCTGCGTTGATGCCGGCCGAGATCGCCATGCCGATGAGACCACCACCGCCGCTCGATGCTGCCTTGCGGATCGGGTTGATGTCGGCGATGTGCGCGAGCGGGTAGCTCTCCGGCGGCTTGCCGGGGGCGCCAAACACGATGAGCCGTCGATTGGTGATGACGTGCGCGACCGGCTTCCACCTGTCGAGCAAGACTCCGTAGATGATGATTCCGATACCGATGATGATCACGAGCAGGATCACGCCGAGCACGATCATGATGACCTTCTCGAGCATGTAGCTGTGCTTGCGGAACCAAATCACGCGTTCGCCTTGCTCTAGCGGCTGACCCAAGACGGTCGGCCCCCCTGCGCCAGGCGGCATGGCTGCGGGCGGCCCATAGCCGGGCTGCGGCACCATCTGTTGTTGTTGTTGCGGCGGCTGTCCGTACATGGCCGTGGAGCTTACCGGAGACGGCGCGCGCGTCTATCGTTTCGATGAGACGGCGTGCTTCACGGCTTGCTGTCGAGCAGCTCGATGTCGAAGATCAGCGTGGCGTTCGGCGGGATTGTCGGCGGGGCGCCACGCTTTCCGTAGCCAAGCTCAGGCGGGATCGTCACCTTGCGGACGCCGCCGACCTTCATGCCCACGACTCCGCGCTCGAAGCCCTTGATGACCATGCCCTGGCCGATGCGGAACTCGAAGGGCGCCCCGCGCGGCTTGCTCGAGTCGAACACGGTGCCGTCGGTGAGCGCCCCCGTGTAGTGTACACGCACCTGATCGCCCGGCTTGGCTAGCGCGCCGTTGCCAGGGACGATGTCCTCGACGGCGAAATTGCTCGGGCGCGTCGGAGGCGGGAGATCGTCGACCTTGCTGGTCCTCGCCGTAGTCAGGTTCGCCGCGACAGGCGTGTCGCTGTGCGCGCATCGATCGCCGGTCCACTTCCAGCCCGCGCCGCAGATCGAGTCACCGCGCTCTTCGTCGCTCATCGTCTTGGCGTCGGCGGCGGCCTTCATCGCTGCCGGGTTCGGTCCTCCGCAGGCAGAGGACGCGAGCACGATCGACGTGACGAAGACGATGAGACGCATGGCGGGCGCGGACAATAGGCGCCGCCACGCATTTGGCGAAAGGAGAAACGACGTGAGCGTCCGCTCCAAACGATCAGTTGACGGGCGGCGGCTCTGGCACCTTGCCGTCATCGATGACGCACGAGGCGAGGTCGAAGAACATGAACTCGAGCGCGGCCTCTTGCTCGGTCATGCTCGTGAGCTGGCCGTTGCCGACGTGAATGTCCGAACCGACCGCGCGCCCGCATCGCTGATCCGCGGGGACGTTCGTCGGCATGTTGATCGAGATGTACGAGACGGAGCCGCCGCCTTGCGGGTAGATCCACCGCTGTGACAACCCAGGCTTCGCGCCGCCGATGTCGCCGACGTTGAACGTCTGGATTTGTCCCTTCGGCGTGGTCTTCACGCTCGGCGCCCACGCGCTCGAGTAGCCGTTGATGGGACCGGGCTGCGAGAGGTTGAAGAGCCAGTCGTCCAGCGCCTTGCCCTTCGGGAAGCTCGTGTCGATCAAGTAAGGAGAGGACGTGGAGCTCCCGCCCCAGAGCGTCCAAGTCGCAGCGTTCTGCAGGGATATGTCAGACTTGCCGACCTCGCCGTAGAAGTTCAGGTGATAGTGCGACGCGAACACGCGCCCGCCCGCGTTGAGGTACGCCGCCATGTTCGCGTAGCCCGGACCGACCGCATCACGCGGGTACGGAGCGCACTCGCACTCGTTGATGATGATGTCGTATTTCATCATCTTCGCTTTGTTGCCCCAGAAGGCGTACGCGTCGGTCGCGGTGCTGATGCCGCCGTTTTGGTTGTTCTTGCCGGCGAACACTTGGACCATGCCCTTGCCGTTCTCATCGGTGATCTCGGTGGGGTCGACGCCGATCTTCTGCACGAGCGTGTGAATCGGATCGCAGCCTGCGGCGAGGGCGATGAGCGGCATGTCGCCTTCGCTCTTCTTGGACGGCAGACGAGTGAGCTTCGGATCGACCGCGGTGGTCGTGCATTGAGGCACGTTGGGGACGACGACTTGGCGGCGCCATTTTCCGGCCTGAATGACGAGCGGAATGCTCGAACCGACGGGGACGTCCTCTAGCTTGAAGTGACCCTTCGCGTCCGTGAGCGCAGTCGCGATCGGCTTGCCCGAGATGTTCGCGCCGCCACACGAGTCGCACACTGGGCCGTGCTTGATCGCATCGACCGGCGCGTTCGGCACGTACACGACGACGTTATAGAGGGGGTTCTTTCCGGCCGGGTCGTAGACCGTTCCCGTGAGCGTCGTCTTGTTGCCGTTGTTGCAGTTGACGATGTTGCACTTGAGGTTTTCGCACGCTGGCGCGGCCTCGACCGACGCGTCGGGGAAGACGGGGTCGTTGTTGCAAATGCCATCTGCTCCGCAGATCGGTGCCTCTGGTGGGCAGTCCGCGGGCGACGAGCACGAGACCTGACTCGTGTCCGCTTTCGTACCCGCGTCGTCAGGGAACAGGTTGGTGGTGGAAGATCCGCACCCGAACAAAGCGAGTGTCGTAAGCCCAAGAAGGATGGAGCTGCGCATGGAGCGATTGTCGTTCACCCCAAACGATGTGCAAGGGACTACGTCGGACATTGGTCGATTTTAGGACCCACATCGGAGCCGCGCGGCGCGTCATGCTTGCGTGAGAACCAGCGCTCATGTTTGATGCCGGCATGCCCTCACACAAAAAGCCGCTCGTGCTCGTCGCCGATGACAGCGATGAAATGCGTGAAATGGTCACGAGCCATCTTCAACAGATGACCGATCCAGCGTTCGACGTGATCGAGGCCTCGGATGGCGAGGAAGCGATCTCGCTCGCGAAGCGCAAGCGACCCGATCTCGTGGTCCTCGACGTGATGATGCCCGAGGTGAGCGGGTGGGAGGTCTGCAAGAAAATCCGCGAAGACGCCTCGCTCGCGCACACGGGCGTCGTGATCCTCACGGGCATCGGTGAGACCGTGAACACGCTGACCAGCCCGCTCTACGGCGCCGACGCGTATATCGACAAGCCGTTCGACTTCGAGCAATTCGACGCGAAGGTCCGCAGCGCGTTGCTCGCGCGCGCGGTGATGAAGAACGGCGTCGTCGGCCCCGCGAAGGCCGCCCCCAAGAAGGCGGACGCTGGCCCAGGTGTGAAGAAGGCAGCACCGAAACTCGCGAAGAAGAAGCCTGTTGCGAAGAAGAAGCCTGTCGCGAAGAAGAAGCCTGTCGCGAAGA
>JANYHY010000354.1 GCA_025362165.1 Myxococcales bacterium
GGTGGACGAGCACGGCGCGGTACGGCTCCTCGATCTGGGGAGCGCAGTGCTCCATGGAACGAGCTCGCGCGGAGCGACCGCGAAGTGGGCCGCGCCCGAGGTGCTCGCGGGTGGTGCGGTGACTCCGCGCGCGGATCTTTACTCGCTTGGGGCGATTCTTACCGGCGTCGCGCTGCCGCCGAGCCTCGAGAAGATCGTCAGTGCTCTGACCTCGACGCACCCAGCGGATCGACCCGAGAGCGCCTACGACGTCGTAGGGATGCTGGGGCGCGCGGCCTCCTCACAGCTCGGAGCGCTGCCTGCGCCGATCGGTCGCGAAGAGGCGCTCGCGTTCTTGCTCGATCCTCGAGGTGCTCGTGTTCGCGCCGTCATCGGGTCGAGCGGCGTCGGCAAGACCCACCTGCTGCGGGAAGCGTTCATGCGCGCGCTTCTCGCCGGACATCACGCGCGCTGGGTCGGTGCCGCAGTCGCGCCGGCCCTCTCGGCGTTCCTCCGCGGAGCGCAGCACGCATGGCCGTTCACGACACCATCCACAGAGCGCACGGCGCTCTTCGTCGACGACCTCGAGAGGATGCCGAGAGAGCTCACCGAAGCGCTCGTCGCCTACGCATGCCGCGCGAGCGACTCACCGATCGCCCTGATCGTTGCCGGATCAAGCGCTCCTGCGGGTGCTTCGACGCACGAGCTCGGACCGCTCACGGGTCGCGCGTTCGAGCGGTTGTGCGCAGCGCTCGACGTGCAGGACCAAGAGCAGATGATGCAGCTCTCTGGCGGACTGCCAGGTCTCGTCGCCGCGGCGACTGGGCGTGTGCCTTTGTCCAAGCAGACCGCCATCGAGCGTGTGCGCGGTTCAAGCGAAGACGCCGTGGCGCTCCTCTCCGGGATCGCGCTCGTTGGAGGTTCGGCGCCGCGCGCGTTCGCGACCGCGCTGCTGTCTAGTCGTGGAGTCGCCGCCGAGCGCGAGCTCACCACCGCCGGCCTGATAACGCGACACGAGGACGAGCTCGTCCTCTTCTCGCGCGGGCTCGCGCGCGATCTCGCCGAAGCGCTTGGGAGCTGTGCGCGTGTCGACGCTGTGGCGGGCGCGCTCGTGTCGCTCGAGCACCCCCCGACCCGCATGCTGCTCGCGTGCGCGAACGCGCCCTATCCGCCGACGCGTCGAGGCGAGCTCCTCGCTCGAGCCGCCATCGAGGCTCGCGCCACCGAGCAGCGCGCCGAAGAGACGGATGCGCTCATGGAGCTCGCCCTCGATCCCGTGACGCGGACAGTGCTCGATCTCGTACGCCTCGAGCGCTTGCTGCGGGACGCCGGTAACACCACAGATCAGGCGCGCGCGGTCGATTGGCTCGCCTCCTGCGCGGAGCCTGCGATCGCGTCGCTCGCGAGTCGGCGTCGCGCCGAGCGCGCTGCGCGACAAGGAAACAAGGCCGAAGCGCTCACTCTCGCGCAGACCGCGAGAGATCTCGCAGGCTCCGATCAGACGCTGCTCGCGCTCGCGACAGCGACCCTTGGCGCCGTGCACCTCTACGCATCGGACACACGCGCTGCGCATGCTTCGCTGATGGAGGCGCGCTCCATGTTGGCGACGACCACGCTCGAAGATCGCGAAGAGCGCGCGCGCCTCGATCACAACTTGGGCGTGTTGGCGCTCATTCGAGGCGAAGTGCCGGTGGCGGTGGATGCCCTTCGGCGATCTCTGGACGTCAAGCGCCACCTACGCGATCTCGCCGGCGTGCGCTCTTGTCTGCTCAACCTCGGCATCGCGCACGCGAAGCTCGGAGAGCTCGTGGAGGCGTCCACTAGCCTCGACGAGGCGTTGGCGCTCGCGCGCGCGCTCGGGCAAAAAGCTGGCGCGGGGTGGTGCTTGGTCGCTCGTGCCGATGTCGAGGTGCGTCGGGGCGATGCGCTCGCGGCAGAGCGCTTCGGGCGAGAAGCCGAGGCGATCGCTGACGCCCTCCCGGCCGCGGTACGCGCGGACCTCGCGCTTGCGTTCGCCGAGGCGCGCTTGCTGGTAGGCGACGGTGAAGGCGCAAACCAACGTCTCCTCGAGATCCCGGCGGGCTTGCAGGATGACGCCGTGCTCGAAGCGCGAACGTCCATCGTCCGAGGTCGAGCGCTGCTCGCGACGCTTCCCGCCGATCGTCGAGGCGCAGCGCGTTGCGCGATTCGCGCGCTCCGTCGCGCTCGCGCCGCACAACTCCACGAGCTGCAAGCGCCAGCGCTCACGCTCCTGCGCGCCGCGCGAGGGATGCGACCAACACCGGAGAAGATCATGCAGACCATCGACGTGGGCGACCGGCTCTGGGAGGCCGCGCAAGGTGCGGCCGAGGCAACGACCGACGATGCGATCGCGCACGCCATCCTGCGCGTCGTGGTCTCGGTGACGCGCGCGGAGCGAGCGTTCCTGGCCGATCGCGTGCGCTCGGCGGCTTGGGGAATGGACGCCGACGGTTTGCCGGTGGCGAGCGCCGCCGAGCGGGTCGCGTCGCACGCGACTCAGGCCGACACCGAGCTGAAGTATCAGCGCGACGTCGAGTCTGCGAACGGTCGCGGCTCTCGAGCAAGCGTCGCGAGAGGCGACGTCGCCTTGGTCGTAGAGCATCGCTTCGTCGCGGGCGCGTTCGACTCGGTGCCGAAGATCTTCTTCGAGCGCGCAGCCGTCCTCGCGGCGTTGTCATTACGTGGTTCGCGATCGCGTCCAGACGAGCACGTCGCGTTCGAGGTCGCCGACCGCGTCATGGGCGAGACGACCGTGCTGCCCACGCACGCTTCGCGCCGCGCGTTCCCACAAATCCGCGGCGCTTCTCGCGCGCTGTCTCACGCGCTTGCGAGGCTGGACGCAGCGATCGACTCCGACTTGCCCGCGCTGATCCTCGGCGAGACTGGCACTGGCAAGGAGCTGTTCGCGCGAGCTCTTCACGACTTCGGCGCGCGGAGCGAGGCGGTGTTCGTCGCGCTCAACTGTGCTGCAGTGCCAGACTCGCTCTTCGAGGCGGAGCTGTTTGGGCACGTCAAAGGCGCGTTCACCGGCGCAGATCGAGCGAGGCCCGGGCTCCTCGCGCGCGCGGAGGGCGGCACGCTGTTCCTGGACGAGATCGGCGATCTCGCGCCAGCACGGCAAGCGTCGCTGCTGCGCGCGCTGGAGACGCGCCGCTATCGCGCGGTAGGCTCGGACGACGAGCGGGCGTTCGACGTGCGGATCGTCTCCGCGACACACCGTGATCTCACCGAGGCCGCACGCAATGATGACTTTCGCGCGGACCTCCTCTACCGCCTGCGCGTGCTGGAGATCGCGGTGCCGCCATTGCGCGAGCGCGACGGCGACGTCGTGATGCTCGCGAGACATTTCTTGGAAGCCGCCGGATCCAAGTCGGAGATCACGCCGCGAGCCCTCGAGGCGATCGCGAGCTACGCGTGGCCGGGCAACGTGCGGGAGCTGATGCACAACATGCAGCGCCTCGCAGCGCTCCGCGCGCCGCGGATCGATCGCGAGCACCTCCCTCGAGAGCT
>JANYHY010000372.1 GCA_025362165.1 Myxococcales bacterium
TCAGCATGTGCGCGAACGCCGCGAACGCAGCATTCGGAAAGCAGCGTGATGAATCAACACCGAGTTCTCGCCGGCCTCTGGAACGGGGCATGTGCACATCTTCCAGGGGCAAGGCTCGCAGACCGCCGGTATGGGCACGACGCCCTCCACCGACCTCTGGTCGAAGAAGCTCGCCAACTATGACGTCGTCATGAACGGGTGCGAGTGCACGACTCCCGACCCAGGCAACACGATCCCCACCACGAACATGCGCGACTATGCTGGACAGGGTGGGCGCGTGATGGCCTCACACTACCAAAGCAAGTGGATACAGTCCGGCGCGCAGCCGTTCCCGCAGGTAGCGAACTGGGGCAACGGATTTGGTAACAACCCGACCACGATCGACCAGATGTACCCTAAGCAAAAGGCGTTCGCCGATTGGCTCTCCGCGACTGGGGCCTCGATGACCAAAGGGCAAATCACTCTCGACCAGCTCCGCACCGAGGTGCTCTCCGTCAACGCACCGACGATCGCTTGGATGGAGATCCCGAAGGGCAACCAGGGCAGTGGGCTCGTCCCGCAGTTCACGTTTCAGGCACCCTACGCGCTCGCCGACGGTGGTGGCGTCGCGGACTCCGGCTCGTCCGACGGTGGCGGCGGCGGTGCGTGCGGCAAGGTGGCGTATGCCGACTATCACTCGGACAACCCGGTGAACAACAACGCTGTGTTCCCTGCGGAGTGCACCACCAAGACCATGAACCCAAGCGAGAAGGCTCTCGAGTTCATGATCTTCGACCTGATGTCGTGCATCCAAGACGACACCTCTGCGCCCGTCATTCCGCCAACCCAATAGAGGTGGGCTCTGCGTGAAGCTGTTCGCGTCCAGCGGTGGATTCCAAACCTCAGCACCCACTGGCGCAATGGCACTTCTTGTGTGACGGCGTTGCGGGCACTGACGAGAATTGAGATGCTAGCGACATGTCTTTGCTCGATCGCATCCGCGAATTTTTCTCTGCTCCGCCCGCTCGGCCCGCGAAGCCACCCACCTGCGCGTGGTGCAGTACGCCATTTGACAACAGTCGCGTTCTGCCGAACTGGTGGACGGTCAAGTACTGCAGCACCGAATGCGGCCACAAGTACCTCGACGCGGAGGCCAAGCGTGAGAAGCAGCTGTCGGACGGGATGGACAACGAGCACGACTACTTCGAGAAACTCTGAGCGGCTCGACAGCACTAAGGTTCAGACTGGGATGGAGTCCATTCAGTTTGCTTGTGTCTATCTTCTTGATGTTAATTCTGGGTGGCTTGAAGTCCTTCCCAAGGGTGTGAAGGCGGATGACTCAATCGGCTATTGGCATGATCAACTCCAGGCGCACGGAGCGTGGCAATCACATCCGAGTGCGGTGACCGATGCGATGTACTCGAGCTTTGACCCGAAGTTGTTGCAACCAGACGGTCAGCCCGACGTGTTGGTGATGACGCGAGACTGGTATCAAGAGATGAAGAACGACCCGACGACGATCAAGTAGAGGTCAAACCGAGCGTCGCACTTCGTGCGCACTTACGTGAGCCGATTGTATCGTTGCTCATTACAATCTTGTACGGATCTTGCTCATTGGCAGAACGAACTGGCGCGCTAAGCTTGTTGAAGAGGTCCCTGATGCAATCGAACCTTGATCGTCTTGTCTTGAAGGTCGGCTTTGTCTCGCTCTTCGCGCTCTGCGTGGGTGGGTGCTCGTCTTCGACTCCAGCCACAGGAGACGCTGCTGCGCCATCTGACGGAGCGACGAGTGACACTTCGGTCGGTGACGCGAGCAGCGGGCAGGATGGGCAATCCGATGCCATCGCGCCAACGGGTCCCATGATCAAAGCGACGGTGAATCCTGCGACCATGGCAGCAGGGGACACGGTGACCGTGACCATCGCAGTGACGAACTTCGTTCTCATGCCACCCAGCGGGACGAACGTCGCCGGCCAAGGGCACTATCACATCTACCTCGACGGAGCCTCTGGCGGAAACTACCTCGCGGCCGATCAAGTGCCGAGCAAACAGGTGAAGATTCCACTGACGACGAAGAGCGGACCCCACACGTTGAAGGTCAACCTCAGCGAAAACGACCACACGCCGCTGCAACCGCCGGTCGAAGACATCGTAAACATCACGGTGAAATGAGGCCAGCCTTCTGGCGCGCTGCGGGGGCGTATTTGTTCGCTCTCTCGCTGCTCGCCAGCTGCTACTACGGCCGCAACGACACCACCGCGACGCTCGGTTCACTTCGGCGTGATGTGTTCGCAGCGAGATGCACAGTTGCTTGTCACTCGGGCGGGAAGAATGCCGCCGGAGGTTTTGACATGACGGGAGACCTACATACGGCTCTCGTGGGAGCTCCCGCGTCCGCCGCAGCGTGTGTCGGCAACGAAGCGCCCCGCATCGTCGCGGGTGATCCTTCGCGGAGCTTGCTCTACATCAAAGTAGCCGCGAAGCTGGATGGAAGCGCGGTGCCCTGTGGCGACACGATGCCGCTTGGTCCAGATGTCCCTCCGTTGTCTGCGAATGAAGTGGAGCTCATCCGGCGTTGGATCGCAGCGGGCGCACAGGACGACTAACTAGCCCGCGTCGCCAGCATCGCCAGCATCCGCAGACCCTCCATCGAGGGGAATGGGCACGTCGGTGATCCCGAGGATCACTCCGCAAGCGCACAGCGAAGACACGAGACTATCACAGGACGTTCAACTCCTCTTGTGCGAGCGGTGCCGGTGGGCTCACCATGCGCGCGATGGCCAACGGTGCGCCGAAGTTCGAGTTCGACGATCTGCTCTCCATGTTCGAGGCCACAGTGCGCAGGCATCGCGACAGGCCAGCGTTCGGTGTTCGCGCGCCGGACAAACGGTGGACATGGATCTCTTGGGGAGAGCTCGCTGGGCGCGTGGAGGCGATGCGCGGAGGGCTCGCTCAGAAGGGCGTGTCGCGCGGAGATCGCGTCGCCATCATCTCGAACAATCGCATCGAATGGATCATCGGCTGCTTCGCGAGCTACGGCCTCGGCGCGACATGGGTCCCCATGTACGAGGCCATGATCGACACGGACTACCAACACATCCTCGACGACTCCGGCGCGAAGATCTGCTTCGTGGCCACGCCAGCGATCGACGCGAAGATCCAAAGGCTCGCGCCGAAGGTGACGCGCATCATGCTCGGCGCGGACTTCGACGCGCTCATGGATCTCGGCAAGAACAAGCCGGTCGCGGCGGTCCACCCTATGGGCCTGGAGCTGGCATATTTCATCTACACCTCGGGCACCACTGGCAAGCCGAAGGGCGTGAAGCTCTCTCACCGCTCGCTCGCGTCGAACGTGCAGGCGCTCAAGCAAGTGTTCCCCTTGTCCTACGAAGATCGAACGCTCGCGTTCTTACCCTGGGCCCACGTCGGAGGGGCTGGCACCGAGGTCAACTCGATCGTCTATAGCGGCGGCTCTACGGCGATCTGCGAGAAGCCCGAATGGATCTTGGAGAGCTTGCCAGTCGTGCAACCGACGATGCTGCTCGGAGTGCCGCGCGTGTGGAACAAAATCTATGATGGCGTGAACAAGCAAGTAGCGGCTCAGCCCAAGACGATTCGCGTGTTGTTCGCCATGGGGCTCGAGGCCTCCAACAAGAGGGCACGCGGAGAGCAGCTCAGTCTGATCGATCGCGCCGCGCTCTTGCTCGCCCGCAGATTGATCTTCTCCAAGGTGAAGGCGCGCTTCGGAGGCAAACTCAAATATGCGTGCTCGGGCGCGGCGGCTCTCTCGCCGGACGTCGCTCGCTTCGTCCAAGCGCTCGGGCTCGAGGTCTACGAGGCGTACGGAATGACCGAGGTGTCGTCTGTCGCGACCACGAACCCGCTCGGTCACGCGCGCATCGGCACAGTCGGCAAGCCGTTGCCCGGCGTCGAAATCAGGCTGGAACCAGCCGCCGCAGCGGATCCCAGTCAAGGCGGCGAGATCATCATCTACGGGCACGGCGTGATGCGTGGCTATCACAACCTGTCAGAGGAGACGGCCGCCGCGGTGACCGCGGACGGAGGTCTGCGCTCGGGCGATCTCGGACGGTTCGACGAAGACGGATATCTCGTCATCACCGGGCGCGTGAAAGAGATCTACAAACTAGAGAATGGCAAGTATGTCTCGCCCGCGCCTCTCGAAGAGAAGCTCACGCTGTCTCCCTTGATCTCGCAGGTGATGCTCCACGGCTCCGACAAGCCGTTCAACGTGGCGCTGGTCGTCCCCGACGCAGCCGCGTTGCGAGCGTGGGCGAAGAGCAACGCCATCATGACCGAAGAGCTCGCGACGCTCTGCAAGGACGATCGCGTGCGCGCCCGCTATGCGAAGGAGATCGCGGACGGCGCCGGAGACAAGGGCTACGAGCGTGTGGAGGCGTTCGTGCTCGTCCCCGACGAGTTCACGGTGGACAACGAGATGCTCACGCCGACCATGAAAGTGAAGCGCCGCGTGGTCGTCCAGCGATACAAGGATGAGATCGACGCGCTCTACGCCGCGCGCAGATAACCGATTATCGTGGAGAGATAACCGATTATCGCGAGGCGGTACCGACGGGCGCGGTGCCGATCTCGGTGATGCGCGCGCGGTAGAGGATCTTGCCGTCGGCGGTGGCGATCTCGCCGCCCATGTCGCCGAACGCTTTGTTCTCGATCACGCTCATCGTGGCTGGTTTGCCGCCGATCATGACTTTGTATTCGGTGCGCGTCGCGGCGACCTGCTTGCCCCCGACCTCCACCACGATCGGCTCCGCGTCGATCATGCCGTCGTTGCTCTGCACCGCTGGGACGGTCTTCTGCAAGAGGGCCTCGTAGGCTTGGACTCCGAACGCGTGCTCCACGCCCCCGAGGACCTTGGTGACGTCGGTGGCCTGCTCACCCGCGGCTGTCTCTTCGACCCGAACGCGGTACGTGTCTGCCTTGTTGCCATCCTTGAACGAGATCTCGAGCACCGCGACGGCGCCGTCCTTGGACAGGACGCGCTCGGTCATCACGAGAGTCTTGTTGGCAGTCGTGATCTCGCGCACTAGGTAGTCACCTGCGGCGCGCGTCGAAGCGAGCGCGACTGCGGGCTCGGGTGCGTCATAGGCGTCCGTGTCGATCACGACCGGGACGAGGTGCGAGGCCTTCGCGCTCGTGATCGGCGTCTGCGCGATCTGCGCGGGCTGAACAGCGCCACCGCAGGCGACGCCGAGGATTGAGAGTGTGGAGAGGAGGGCGATGTGCTTGCGGTTCATGAACACGGGATTCGCCCGAAACCAGATCATTGGCCAAGTTTGTGGAGCGACCTCTCTTCCGCTCCGCGCTTTTTTTCACTAGGTAAGCAGCGATGCGAAAGGACGCCTTCGCGCGATTCACCTTCGCGGTGCTCGGGTACAACCTGCTCGTCATCGCGTGGGGCGCGTTCGTCCGCGCGACGGGCTCGGGCGCTGGATGCGGCGCGCATTGGCCGCTCTGCAATGGCGAGGTCCTCCCTACCGATCCTTCCGTGGCGCGCATGATCGAGTTCAGCCACCGCGCCTCGAGCGGGCTCTCTCTGGTGCTCGTCCTCATCATGGCGATCTGGAGCTTTCGCGCGCGCGACAAAGGCGACCCCGCGCGAAGGGCTGCGGTCTTCTCGTTCGTGTTCATCCTCAGCGAGGCACTCATTGGCGCTGGGCTCGTCCTGTTCGAGCTCGTCGCGCACGACGCGTCGATGAAGCGCGCGCTCTCGATGACACTTCACCTGACCAACACGTTCATCTTGCTTGGGTGCCTGGTGCTCACGGCCCGCGCTGCCACCGGCGCGGTGCGGCTACGGTTGACGAGTCAAGGGATCGCTGCCTGGCTGTCCTTCGCAGTGCTGATGCTCACGTTGTTCTTGGGGATGTCTGGAGCGATCGCGGCGCTCGGAGACACGCTATTTCCAGCCAAATCGCTCACCGAGGGCTTCGCGCAAGACCTGTCGCCGGGCGCGCACTTGTTCGTGAAGCTGCGGACGCTCCACCCCATGATCGCGACGATCACGGGCGCGGTGCTGATTGGGTTCGTCACAGCGGCGCCGATGCTTCGGCGCACCGAGCAGGTGAAGAATACCGCGCGCTTTCTGTTCGTGTTGTTCGGCGCCCAGTTCGTCGTAGGTCTGCTCAACGTGTATTTGCTGGCGCCGGTTTGGATGCAGCTCGTTCACTTGTTGATGGCAGACTCCGTGTGGATCGCTCTCGTCCTGCTGTGTGCTTCGTTGATGCGATCCGATCACGCGCCCATCGGCGCAGCGAGCGCGGTGGTCTCGGCGTCCTGAAGCGCGCACTTCAAGTGTGTAATTGAAACATACCTAGCAAGAACACCTTCGGCACTCGGGTCAATGCGTCGAATACATCGGCCGCCAATGAGTTGTTGTCTTGGCAATTGAACAGCGCCGCCAACACTTCGCCTTTTTGAAACACGTCGTCTGGTGGAGGGTCTAGTCGCGCGAGCTGGATCTCGACTGCGTTGCCCCAATGGCGCCGCATGAACAGTTGACCATCATGCCAGTTCAAGTCTGCCGCTCCGCCGTGGCCGGCCTTCAAGCGGGGATTGGCGAGCTGCATCTTCAAGAAGGTCTCGCTCTCGTTTTCGCAGATGACGAAGCCATCAATGCTGCCGGACTTGCCGAATTTCACGACAGTCGGGCGCGCGGTCTCTGTGGCTTGTAGATCGCCCCACACGAAGATGGATCCCATCCTGCACGATGGATTGACGAGCTTGCCGATCGCGTCGCGCATGTTCATCGACGGGTCGAGGGTGATCGTGAGGAGGCTGCGCTCGTTCGTGTTGGAGGCGTGCCAGTTCGTAACGGGCGCCTGGATGGCGACAGCCTCCACGGGTTTGCCACCGCACGCGAGAAGCACGATCATGGCTGAAACTAGGCGCTTCATGCGGCTCGCTCGATTAGCCAATTCGTGACCAGTGGCCAGGTGGACCTTGGCGCGTCTCTACCGACGAGCAGATCGATGTGACCTAACGGGAGCGCTCTGTACGTCTTGTCGGTGGAGCGACTCTTGATGAAACCAGGTCGCACGCTCGCGGGAGGGGCGAGATCGTCATTGGTGCCGGCGACGACGAGCAGCGGGAGATCCATCGACTCGAAGCGCTCGGTCGCGTCGCTGTCGACTCCGCCGAAGCGCTTCTCGTTTGCCCACGCGAACATGTCGACGAGCTCTGCGAGCCCTGCGCGATCGAACGCGAGCTTCAAGTGTTCGGCGAGCACCTGCGGCTCGACCGCGCCTTTGTGCCAACCGCGAAGTGGAATTGGATAGAGCGGACTCTCTGCGAAGCGGCGGAACGTGGACATCGTGAAGCCGAGCGGCTTCATCGTGACGCTGGGGTTGGGCTTGATGTCGAGCCAGCTCGCCATGCGGACGAACGCAGCGATGGCAGCGAGCGACGCGCTCCCTCGAGTGAAGTGATAGGGGCTGCCGATCGAGGAGATGCCCGCGATCGCGCCGTCGAGGTAGGGAGCGCCTGCGTAGCTGACGAGGCCACCGAGTGAGTGACCGATGAGGAAGACCTTACGGCCGCCAGAGATGCGCTGCACCTCCTCTACGGCGGTCGGGAGATCCTCGCGGTAATAGTCTTGGACGCTCTTGCAGTGCTTGCCGCCGAAGCTGCGAGAGCGACCGTGGCCGCGGAGATCGAGGTTGAAGACGTCGAAGCCAGACTTGGCGAGGTAGTTGGCGAAGCTGCGCGAGGGCAAGTGCCATGCGTAGCGGTTCTGCCCGAATCCGTGGATCAACAGCACGGGCGCACGGGTGGCGCCGCTCTTGTCCGCGAGGCGTTTACGCACCATCGCGAGCGGGGTCGCGCCTCTTGTGACGACGATCTCCTTCACGAACGTCCCGCGCTCAGTGCGGTCGATCGCTTGGTCGACGAGGTGGCCGTGGAGGATCAACGGAGCGCCCTGGTATCGTCCTTTGCAACTAGTGTAGCATGCTGCCGAGGGATTTCCGGCGGCGCAGCTTGCGCCAGATTGGGATGGCTAGATGAGAACGGTGCTTTCTTGCTCAACGATTCTCGCAGTCTCGATGTCCACGTTGCTCGCGTCGGCCGTGGCACATGCGCAATCGCCCGTTGGCGGAGGTGATGGCGAGACGACCGGCGCAGCTCCCGCAGGCACGCCTGCGGCCGCGCCCACCACCACGCCTGCCAGCACGGTCGAGGCGGCTCCTGTTGAGTCGTCGAGCGACGTGACCGAGAAGGATCACAAGACCTATTACTTCGTCGGCGCCCGCTACCGCGGCACCATCATCCCGAAGTTCATGGTCAACCTGTTCGTCGGTGAGGGCGCGACCTTCTACTCGAACATGTTCGGCATCGAGGTCGACATCCGCAAGGATCACTTCTCGCTCATCCCGGCGCTGAACTACATCGAGTACGGCTTCGACGGCACGCTCTTCTTCGACAAGTCCGGCAAGGGCGCGGAGGGCAACGAAGGCAACTACAGCGTCGTTCACTCGAACCTCGCGGGCATTTATCTGACGCTTGACTTGCTCTGGTCGACGCAGATCCACAAGCACATCGACTTCGAGTATGGCATCGGCGTCGGTGTCGGCGCGTTGTTCGGCAACATCTATAACAACTGGGCGACGAAGACTCCGCAAGCGCCCGGCACGACCACCGTGCAGTCGTCGAGCGGTGCCACGTTTTACGAGTGCACGGCGGCGAGCAACGCCGCTGGCAGCGGGTGCAATCCGGGCAGCCACACAAGCCCCGATCCGGCGAAGGTGAACGGTTATAGCGAGAAGACGTGGGCTGGAGGTGGCAGCGTCCCGAACATCTTCTTGCACCTCGCGCTGCCGCAGTTGGGGTTGCGCATCAAGCCGGTCAAACAAATGGAGATGCGCATCGGCGGCGGCTTCTCGCTGACTGGCTTCTTCTTCGGCATCAGCGGCGACTACGGCTTCCCCGAGTCCGCGGACAAACCGCACACCGCGCCGACTGGCTCGTATCACGGGCCCGTCGCTCTCTGAGTTTTCTTGCTGACGCTCCCGCCGCGCTACGAAGCTCTCGAGTCGCTCGGCGCGGGCGGCGGCGGCGAGGTGTGGGCCGTTCGCGATCGCGTGACTGGTGCGCGCCTCGCGTTGAAGGCGCTCTCGGAGACCGCCGGCGATCAAGAGCTGCTCGCGCTCGTGCGTGAGGCGACGACGCTTTCGGGCCTCGAAGGACTCGGCGTTCCGCGCGTCTTGGCGTTCGGCAAGCTCCCCGGATCGCGGCGTCGTTACTTGGTTCGCGAGCTCGTGGCGGGGCGGAGCCTCGAGGCGATCTTTGATGCGTCAACGATCGAGAGATCACATGGTGCTGCGCGATCGAGCGAGGTGTGGCTCGAGCCGCTCGCGCGCGCAGCTGATCAGCTGACGGCGCTGCATCGCGCGGGACTCCTGCACGGCGACGTGAAGCCCGCGAACATCATCGCAAACGGCCCCGAGGGGACGCTCGTGGACTTGGGGTTGTCGGCGCCATGGCGAGAGGGAGGGACACGCGCGCGCGGCTTCACGCCGAAATACGCGGCGCCCGAGCTGTTCACGGGATCGCCGCTCACCGTGCGCGCAGAGGTGTACTCGCTCGGGGCGAGTCTAGGTGAGGGCCTCGCCAAGCGTGGCGCCGAATTGCGTGACGAGTCACGCATCGCCCTCGCGAAGGTCGCGGCGAAGGCGACGAGCGCATCAGCAGACGAGCGATACCCGTCGACCGCAGAGCTCGCGATCGCGCTCCGACGCGCGGCTGGTTTGGGTGAGCCCGCAGAGCCCGAACCGGCATGGCCCGTCCTCGGCACTGAGCCGATCGCGGACGAGCTGCTCGCAGCGGCGCACGCGCTCGCACCTGGAGGCGTGCTCGTCATCACCGCCAAGCGCGGGAGCGGGCGCACGACGCTCGCGCGCAGTCTCGCCTGGTCTCTCGGCGCCACGGACGGAGACGTCTCTTGGCTCGATGCAGAGGGGACAGCCACTGTGCGCGCCGAGGTGTTGAGGGCGGAGACCTCTGGGTCCGTGTCGGCTGATTTGTCCGCGAAGGTGATCGTCGCCGATGATCTCGACGCGCTCGACGAAGGCACGCGCCTCGCGCTCGCCGCGGCGATCTCTCGAGGCGTGAAGGCGATCGTGGTCGGCTCGCTCGAGATGGCCAAGCGCCTCGCGCCGAAGGCGATCGCGTTCGAGCTGCCTCCGCTCGCCGCTGCTGTCGCGCATGATCTCACCAAGCGCGCGATCCCTTCGCTGCCAGATAGCGTGGCGACGCACCTGGTGAAGCGCGCGGACGGTCGGGTCGGCAAGCTGCGTTGGGCGCTGCGCGCGCTGGCAGGACAGCCGGTGGTGTCGATCGAGGACGTGGACCTTGCCCTCGCGAGCGAAGACAGCGCGATGCTCGAGCAGACTCCAGAGGACTCGCTGCGCGTGATCGAGCGGTGGCTTGACGCGGGTAGACTCGCGGACGCAGAGCGACGACTCGCGGTCATCGTCGTGGAGCCAGCGCTCGCCGTGCGCGTGGCGATCGCCCGCGCGAGACTCGCGCATGGTCAAGGCGACGCGAACAAAGCGATCGAGCTGCTCGACGGCGCGCCCACGGACCATGGTCTGCTCGATCGCGCGTGGAGCGTCGTGCGCGCGCGTGCGCTCGTGCGTGCAGGCTCCTACAAGGAGGCCGCGGCGCTCGCGAACACGGTGCTTTCCAAAGAGTCGTCCGACTCTCTCGCGGCCGAGGCGCTCGTCGCGCTCGGAGTCGCGCTCGCGTTCAGCGGCGATGAGCGAGCGGGCAAGGACACGCTGGAGCGAGCGGTCAACGTGGCCACTCTGGCGAAGGACGCGCGCATCGTGGCGGTGGCGCTCGGGTCGCTCGCGATCGTGCACCTGCGCTTGGGCGAAGCGCCGCAAGCCAAGCGCGCGTACGAGGGCGCGTTGGCAGCCGCGGAGTCAGCGCGTGACGTGTCAACCGTCGCGACGATGAGGCTGAATTTGGCTGGAATCGCGCGCACGGAGGGAGACCTCGCGCTCGCGCTCAAGCACCTCGAGGCCGCGGTGGATTTGGGCAAACGCGCGGGAGGCGTCGCGGCCGTGCAGCAGGCAGCGCTCAACCTGGCGAACTTGGATCTCTACCTCGGTCGCACGGAGCGCGCGCGCGCAGCGATCGAGCAGCTCGAGCGCAAGGCCGCCAATCCGAAGGAGGCGATGGGAGCGGCCGCGCGCGCTCAGCTGCTCGGCTTGCAGGCGGAGCTCGCGTCTCGCACTGGCGACGCGAGCTCGGCGCGTGAGGCGTACGAGGCTTGCGCGCGTGCGAATGAAGCGCAGGGGCGTGCGCTCGACGCCGCGGAGGCGCGACTCGAGGCGTGGCTCGCTGCGAGCGACGCGGGTGATCCCCGCGCGTTGCTGGCGCAGATTGACGCGACCGAGGAGGCGATCGGCGGCTTCAAGGAGCACGAGCCGTTCGCGTGGTTGGTGCGCGGGACACTCTTCGCCAAGCTCGGCGCGGACGACGAAGCGAGGCGCGCGCTGGATCGCGCGATCGACGGCGCCATCAGCGGAGGCCAGCAAGAGCGCGCGTTCTGGGCGCTAGAGGCGCGCCGAAAAATGTTCTCCGCGCAGGGCAGCTTACTGCTCGCACGCAAGGACGCCGAGCGCTCGATAGGCCTGCTCGAAGAGACTGCGTCGCGACTGCCGCGCGATCTGCGCGAGGTGTTTTGGAACGATCCGGAGCGGCGCGCGCTGAGAGGCGCGGTCATGACGACACAAGAGTCGCCATCCATCCGCCTTCCTGCGCGTGATGGAGTCACGGCGCACGAGGTGACGTTGCTCGTGCCGCGCCCCGCGGAGGACAAGCTCCGCCGCATCCTCGAGATCACGCGTGAGCTCGCGAGCGAGCGTGATCTCGGTCGATTGCTCGCCAAGGTGACGGACCACGCGATCGCGCTCTTGGGCGGCGAGCGAGGCTTTGTGGTGCTCGCCGAAGACAGCGGCCTCGTCGCGCACGCCGCGCGTGATCGCAAGGGCGACGAGAGCCACGCGGCCTTCTCTCGATCGGTGGCCGAGCGCGTGGTGCAGACGGGCGAGCCCGTGGTCGCGACAAAGGCGCGAGAGGACGTACGCCTCGCCGAGGCGGTGAGCGTGCATCAGCTGATGATCCAATCGGTCGCGTGCGTGCCCGTCCGCGGGGCCCCTCCCGTGAAGCGGACGATCGGCGCTCTCTATGTCGAGACGCGCCTGCGCGCAGGCCTTCGCTTCGAGGACGAGCTGCCGACCTTGATGGCGTTCGCCGATCAAGCCGCGATCGCGATCGAGAGCGCGCGGCTCTTCGAAGAGAACCTCGCCCGACAGAGAGAGCTCGTCAAGCAGAGCGAAGAGCTCGCGAAGGCCAAAGACAGGCTCGCCGAGCTACTCGCCATGCGCGAGGAGCAGCTCTCTGTCACTCGCAAAGATCTCCAGAAGGTGCGCCAAGAGCTGCGCGGACACTTCGGCTACGCGGGTCTGGTCGGCACGAGCGCGCCGATGCGAAAGGTCTACGCGCTCATCGATCGTGTGAAGGACACGGACGTCCCCGTCCTCGTCACCGGAGAGAGCGGCACGGGCAAAGAGGTCGTCGCGCGGGCGATTCACTCCGCGAGCGGGCGGGGCCGAAAATCGTTCCTCGGCGTCAACTGCGGCGCGATACCGGCGAACCTCCTGGAGAGCGAGCTCTTCGGTCACGTACGCGGCGCGTTCACGGGCGCAGAGCGCGATCGCAAAGGACTCTTCCGCGAGTGCGAGGGCGGCACGCTCTTGCTGGACGAGATCGGCGAGCTCCCGCTCAAGATGCAGACCGGTCTGTTGCGCGTGCTGCAAGAGCACACCGTCCGGCCCGTTGGGGGCACCAAAGAAGAGACCGTCGACGTGCGCATCGTCGCCGCAACCAACCGCGATCTCGATGAGATGGTGAAGGCGCAGACGTTCCGCGAGGATCTCTACTATCGCCTCCACGTCGTACAGCTCGCGGTGCCGCCACTGCGCGAGCGCGTAGAGGACGTGCCACCGCTCATCGACCACTTCCTCACGCTCTTCGCGAGCCGCTACGACCGCGAGAAGAAGACGATCGGCAAGCTCGCTCTGCGCAAGCTCTCCGCCTACGACTGGCCAGGCAACGTGCGGCAACTCGAGCACGTCCTGTTGAACGCGTGGCTGATGAGCGAGGCCAAAGAGATCGAGGCAGACGACGTCTCACTCCCGGAGCCGCGCGTCGCGCCCGCCTCATCTTCCAGGCAAAAACCAGGGGCGCCAGCGTCACCTGCAGAATACAAGGACTCGGAGAAGGACCGAATCCTGCGCGCGCTGCAGGCGTGCGGTTGGAACCGCATGGCCGCCGCCAAGATGACGGGCATCCCGCGCAGGACCTTCTATCGACGACTCAAGGAGTTCGGCATTTTGGAGTAAGGTGCGCGCGCCGTGGCGACGCACCAAAAAATCCCGCACCTGCCTGCGCTCGACGGGCTGCGTGGATTGGCCGTCGCCGGCGTCGTGGCCTTCCACGCGAACGGCGCGCTCAAGGGCGGCTACCTCGGCGTCGATCTGTTCTTCGTGCTCTCGGGGTTCTTGATCACGTCCATCCTCTTGGCGGAGGTGCGCGCGACCAACACCGTCGATCTGGCGGCTTTCTGGGTGCGCCGCGCGCGACGGCTCTTCCCTGCCCTGCTCTCGTTGATGCCAGCGATCGCCGCGTACGCCTATTGGGTCGCTTCGCGCGACGAGCTCGTGAGCCTTCGCAAGGACGCTTATGCGACGCTCGCGTACGTCGCGAACTGGCGAGAGATCTTCTCCAACAAGAGCTACTGGGATCTCTTCGCTGCGCCCTCTCCGCTCGAGCACACGTGGAGCCTCGCGATCGAAGAGCAGTTCTACGTCGTGTGGCCGTTGGTCGTGACGCTGTTGCTCGTGTGGCTGCGTCGCTCGGTCAAGTTCCTGTTGGTGACGACGCTCGTGCTCGCGGCCGCGTCGGTGATCGCGATGATTCACTTCTACGATCCGGAGCACTCGTCGCGCGCTTACTTCGGGACCGACACTCGCGCGGTGGCCATTTTGGCTGGCGCCGCGTTCGCGATGGCAAAAGGTGACAAGTCAATCAACCCCTCGTACGCGCGCGCGCTGGACGTCGCGGGCCTGTTCGTCATCGTGGGGCTCGGCGTCGCTTGGGCGCGCCTGGACGGACAAGATCCGCTCTTGTACCGCGGCGGCTTCTGGCTCACGGAGCTGGGCTCGCTCGTCTTGATCGCGTGCGCGACAGTGCCGCAGACGCTCGTCGCGCGGGCCTTCGCGTTCCGCCCCCTCGCGCGGCTCGGGACCATCAGCTACGGCGTGTACTTGTGGCATTGGCCGATCGACTGCGTGCTGACGCTCGATCGCGTGCACGTGAGTGAGCTCCTGCTGAACGTGATCCGCGTCGCCGCGACGCTCACGATCGCCCTCGTCTCCGAGCGTTTTTTCGAGCGTCCCATTCGCACGCACGGCCTGCGCGTTCGCCATCCGGTGGTCGTCACGCTCGCCACGTTCGCCGCTTGTGCGCTGTTGGTCGTGAGGGCCACGCGGCCTCCACCTCTCTTGCCGACCTTGCCAACTCCGCCGCCTGCCGTGTTCTCGGGGAAGATCTCCTGGCCGGGACCGTTGTCGGTCGACGTCCACACACTCCCTGCCTCGACTGAGCTCGCGCCCGGCACACTGCGCGTATTGGTCGTCGGCGATTCAGTCTCTCAAAAGCTCGGACTCGCATTGCGATTCAGACAAGAAGAAGCCAATGCGTTCGTCGCGGAGCGCGGGGTCGGCAATTGCAGCATATTGGAGCAATTGACCATCAATCACTTCGGCCCCGCCAAGCTCGAAGAAGACGATCACAACTGTGCTGCCAATTGGGTCAAAGACACGACCGAATTGAAGCCCGACGTGACGTTCATCGTCTTCGGCGGGGCCTTCTACGCGAAGATGACGATCGACGGCAAATCGGCATTTTCCTGCGACAAGGGCTGGCATGACGTCTACAAGGAGCGCCTCGAGTCATTGATTGATCAGATGGGCGGCAATGCAGGTCGCGTGATGATCATGCTCGCGCCTTATCCGATGGATCGCTGGCGATACGATCACGTCCCCGAGCGCGTGGATTGCTACAACACGATAGTGAGAGAGATCTCTATCTCCAAACACACTGACTCGATTGACGTCATCGGCCACATTTGTCCAACATTAGAATGCAATCGATTGAGCAATGGATATCCCATTCGCCCAGACGGATTGCACCCCGATGGAGCCGGCGCCGAAGATCTCGCTCGCTGGACACTCACTCAAATCATCACCCAGCCAGGCGCAGACAGATGAGAATCACATTTCTGGGCGCATCCTCGCGGGTAGTGAGAGCATCGAACGTGAACCATGAAGACTCGAATCCTGCTGGTGTTGCCCTTGCTCCTCGCCTGCGCCCATGAGCCGCAGGTCGCCAATGTCCCGACGACCGCGACGACCGCCGCGCCCTCTTCAACCTCCACGGACACTGGTGAGCTCAAGGTTGGGTCGCCTGCGCCGGATTTTGATTTGACGGCGAGCGATGGGACCCACCTGGCGCTCAAGTCGCTCAAAGGAAAGCCTGTCGTCCTCTACTTTTATCCGAAGGACGAGACGCCTGGCTGCACGACCGAGGCGTGCTCGTTCCGCGATGCGTGGGACGCGCTGCAAAAGAGCGGTGTCGTGATGGTTGGAGTCTCCACGGACGACGCTGCGTCCCACAAGGCTTTCGCCGACAATCACAAGCTCCCGTTCAAGCTCGTGAGCGATCCGCAGGGCACGCTCGCCAAGACCTATGGAGTCGACACCATGACCACGCCGATCGGCACGCTGCTCAAGCGACAGACGATCGTGATCGACAAGGACGGCAACGTGAAGAAGATCTACCGCACCGTGGATGTGACCAAGCACGCACAAGAGATCACGGCGGACACCTCGGGATGACGGCGAAGCTCGCGGTCACGGTGGACGGCGAGCCCATGGAGGCGGGCTCCGCGCGCGCATTTTGGGAGCGCTTCAGCGCGCACATGGAAGCGCACAAAGGTGACCTCGCGGGGTTCGCCAAAGCTGAAGGGTTCGCGAGCGTGCATCCAGCAGTCGGTCCGTCGGGGCCGCTCCTGGTGGTCAGTCGAACGGCGGTGCAGGCGCCCTATCGGAGCGTAAGCAGTGGATCAGGCGGTCACCAGAGCCCGAGGCACAAGCAGAGCGGATCACACGGACGTCGCAAGAAATAGGCGATCTGGCGCGGTATCGGGTTTGCACTACGCGTGTGAATGGCGATCGCTTACGCGGCGGTGACCGAGAGTGGCACGTTCATGTTGGACGACGGAGGCGTATGCCGCTGGGCAGTCGCTGGCCGCAACCCGGATGGATCGAAGAGCGTAGTCCCCGACCGAATCGTCGGCGGGCAGTTCGTCGCGACGCTCGACATGCAGTCCGAGCAAGGGCTCGCGGCGCTGCCGAAAGTGGGCGCGCCGATGCTGTTCGCGGTGGTGGACCCCTCGGGTCACATCTCGCTCGTACGCACCGCGAGGTTGGTGCGCTGGGAGGACAAGCGCGGTGAGGAGGTGGAGCTCGATCCCGCAGACGCCACCACGCCAGCACCGAACTCTTCGGCGCGCGCTCTTCCCATGCCGTTGACGCGTCCACCGTCGTTTCACGCGAGGTTGCCTCCGAGCTCGCCGCCGCGACGCCAGTCCCCCCTCCCACTGCCAACGCCGCCTGCGCGCATGCGCTCGGACGTCGCGCCGAAGATCCCACCTGCACGAGCGAGCGTGCGCAACAACTTCGCTCCGCCGCCCGCGCCCGTAAAGCGTGGAGCGCTCGCGATCGGACCGATGGCGTCTGCGATGAGAGCTTCGGCCGCGCGGCGCGGGTAGCCTGCGGTACGATGGCTCGTGATCAAGCGTGTCCTATGGCTCGCGCTCGGGGCGCTGATCGCGTCTCAGTGCTCGACGACTGCGAGTGATCCAGGGCCGTACGTTCGGTTCGCGTTGCCTGCGAACGGATCGATGCCTGCGATCTTGGATGTGCCGTTTCCGTCCGATGTGTGGCTCGATCATGGGCGCATCGTCGATCCGCTGCCGGGGCTCGTTGCGCTCATCCCGCAGAATTCAGCGTCGATCACGCGCGAACTAGCCGCGCTCGACGGCTTCTCTCGCATCGCCTTCGCCTTCTTCGCCATCGACGACCCCTCGCAGCCCAGGACGGACACTGGAGACGTCGCGTCTGCACAGTTGAGCGCGGACTCGCTCCCGAAGACGGAGACTGAGTGCACCGCGGACGACAGCGCTGTCTACTTGATCGACCTCTCGGCGGTCGACGCTGCGCACGCGCGCGTGCCGTGTCGCGCGAAGATCCACGACGACACGGATCTAGGCTCTACGCTGCGACCGTTGCTCGCGGTGGGACCGGCGCGCGGCGTCGTGCTCAAGCCAGGTGTGCGGTACGCCGCGGTCGTGACGACGCGAGTGCGCGACAAGAGCAAGCGGCCGATCGGCGCGAGCGCGGGCTTCATCTCGGCGCGCAACAGCACAGCTCTGTATCGAGATGCGTTCGCTCGCGTGAGTGAGCTCTTGGGCGACGCGCTCGCGATCGATCACGCGCAGATCGCGGGCATGGCGCCGTTCACGACGCACAAGATCGCCGAAGAGCAGTTCACTACGCGCGACGCGATGGAGACGACGACAATCCCCAAGCTCTCGTGGGACGCGCAGTCCGTGGCCCCGATGGGAGCGATCCGCTTCGCGAAGACGGCGGCGCCAGGCTTCACGGCGACGCTCGACGAATACTTCGGAAAGAGCACCGCCAAGCTCCCCGACGGCACAGATGACAACGACAACATCCTCCCAGTGCGCGCGCATGATCACCTCGCGGCGCTCGGCACTGCCGAGTTCGACGCGATCAACTACCTCGTCGACAAGCCAGGCGGTTACTCGACGGCGGGCGATCACACCTTCGCGCGTGACGGCAGCGGTCGGGTCGTGGCGAGCCCGACACGACCAACACAGAAGATCTGGGTCACCATCGCCATCCCTGACGCAACGATGCCCGCGGCCGGCTTCCCGACTGTGATCGTGCAGCACGGACTCGGCAGCTCGCGCGAGTACGTGCTGCAGTTGATGAACGTGTTTTGCAGCAAGGGATGGATCGCGCTCGGCATCGACTCGATCACGTTCGGGGCGCGCGCAGGTGATCCCACCTACCAAGTCGACACACACAGCGACTACGAGTCCACGCCGACCGCGACCTACAAAGGGCCAGACGGGATCGCCGACAAGGTGCAGGGCGAGCGCAACGGTCCGCTCGATCTATTCGGGAACCTGCAGAATCTAGGGGCGTTTCGCGATCAGCTGCGCGAGGCTTCGCTCGACACGGCCCAGCTCGTGCGCGTTGTTCGGAGCGATCCGGATCTCTCACCGCTCGCGACGAACGGAGTCACGCCTCGCATCGATCGGGATCGTGTCGTGTACTTCGGAGAGTCGCTAGGCTCGGTCGAAGGCGCCGTCGCGGCGGCGATCGAGCCGGGCGTGCCGACATGGACGCTCTCCGTCGCGGGCGGAGGTGTCATCCTCGAGGCGGGCAATCACAGTCCTGGGATCGGGACACTGCTCGCGGCTGCGACCACGCTCAACTTCGGTCTGAAGCGCGAGCGGCTCGATCAGTCGCACGTGCTCATCAACTTCGTGCAGATGGTGATCGAGCCGGCAGACCCGCTGCTCTTCGCGAGCTACCTCGTGACCAACCCTCAGCCTTTCGCAGGCAAACCTACGAGCGCGCGCAACGTGCTGCACCTCGAAGCGCTCTACGACGAGCTCATCGGCAACGAGGGCGGCGAAGCGCTCGCGCGCGCCGGCGGTTGGGGCCTCGCGGTGCC
>JANYHY010000386.1 GCA_025362165.1 Myxococcales bacterium
CGCCGACGAGGTCAATCTCGATGCGCTCGCACGAGAAGTGCGTCGCGTTCGGGCTCTCGAGGTGCTTGCCGTCGTAGATGGCTTGAGACGCGACCGCGAAAGCGAGCTTGTTGGGAGCGGTGAGCGAGACCACCTCGAGCACGCCGTCGTCGATCTTGGCCATCGGCGCGACGTGCATTCCACCGCCAAAATACCGGCCGTTGCACACCGCGATCATGATGCTCTCGAGCTCGCGCTCGGTCGTCTCGCCCTTGCTCGTGACCTTGCAAGTGATCTTCGCGATCTTGGATTTGAAGAGCGCCTTGGTCGAGGCGACGAAGTATGCGGCGGTCCCGCCGAGCAATCGCGAGCCGCTCGCGACGTACTGATCGACGAGCCCACCCATGCCCGCCGAGAGAATGTTCAAGAACCAGCGCTCGCGCTTTTGTCCGTCGTGCCCGATGAAGCGCGCGCGCCCCACGTCGACCTTGCGCGTGCTGCCTTTGGCGATCGCGTCGAGGTACACGTCCAGCCGGTGCTCGAGCCCGAGCGCCTTGCGGAAGTCGCCGCCCGTGCCTTGGCCGATCAAGCCGACGTGCACGCCTTGCTTGCCGCTCGACAGCACGCCGTTCACGACCTCGGAGAGCGTGCCGTCACCGCCGACCGCGACGATGAGCTCACGTCCCTCGCGCGCGCCCGCCGAAGCGAGCTCGATCGCGTGTCCTGGGGCATTGGTGTATTCTGCATCGACGTCTCCGAGCCGCTTCTCGATGACGCGCTTCAGCTCCGGGAAGACCTTGCGCGTCTTTCCGCCGCCGGACTGCGGGTTGACGATCAACAGCGGCTTCATCTCGCCTCGGGCCACACGACGCCGCGGTCGCGCAGATCGTCGACCGTGTCTTGAAGTGTCGTCATCGGATCGCGCGACGACCATCCGAGCACGGTCTCCGCTTTGTTCGCGTCGAGGTACCAGAAGTATTGGCTCATCTCGAGGCTCACCGGATCGATCGGGAGCTGCAGTCCGATCTTGCCCATCGCCCGCTCGAGGATCGTCGCACCGGCGCGCGCCACGCTCGGCATGCGCGGCATCGGAAACACAGGACCGCGCACTCCGCTCACGCGCTCGAGGCGCGCGAAGAACTCTGCCATGGTGACGTTGCAAGCGCCGATCAGGTAGCGCTCGCCGGGCTTGCCCTTCTGCATCGCGAGCCACATCGCCTCTGCGGCGTCGCGCGCGTCCACGTAAGAGAGACCGCCGCCAGGGATCGCCGGGATCTTCTTCTCCAAGAACTGACGCACGTCTCCAGTAGAGGAGCCGTCGCGATCGCCCGGCCCGAGGAGGATCGTCGGGTTGACGCTGATCACCTCGAAATCAGCCGTATTCATCTCGAGCGCGGCCTGCTCCGCGAAGAGCTTGGTTCGATAGTAGGGGAAGTGATTGATGATCCCGATCGGTGTCTCGTCCGACTCGCTCGCGATGTGATCGGGGTCATCGCTGATCGCCACCGTGCCGCTCGTAGACGCGATCACCGCGCGCTTGACTCCGACTTCCTTGCACGCAGTCAGCGCGGTCTTGGTGCCTTGCACGTGCACCTTCTGGAGGAACTCTGCGTCCGCCGGATCGCGCGAGACCTTGCCTGCACAATGAAACACGCCGTCGCAACCCGCGGCTGCGTCCTTCACGCTGGACGCATCGAGGATGTCGCCTGCGCGAAACGTGACGCTCTTGGCGGGCAGGACTCCGTCTGCGGGCGGCTTGCGCGCGAACGCGACGACGTCGTGACCGGCGAGGACTAGGACACGAACGAGGTGCGCGCCGAGGAATCCGGTGGCGCCAGTGACGAGATATCGACTCACCAAACGAGCGTATAGCCCGCGCGAAACACCACGTCAGCCGAGATCATGGTGCGGCTGCGGTAAGCTGGGCGTATGCGCACCTCCGTCGTCGTCGCTCTCTTGCTCGTCGCCTGCTCGTCGGACCCGTCGACGATTTCGGAAGTGCCCGACGCGCAAGGCTCTGACGTGCTGTCTTCTTCGGACGCATCGGACGCGGCATCGAGCGTGGACGGTACCGTCATGGACGCGGCGATCCCGATCAAGCCAGTTCCGTACACGTGCGCGAAGGGCGCGCCCGAAGCGGTGTACGTGTCGGAGGTCGCGCCGCCAGCGACGATCGCTCCGTGGGGAAAGGCGCAGACGTCCGTGACCTACGCGAACTGCGGGACGACGACTTGGTCTGCGACGATGCCTCCGCCGAGCGGCATCAAGCTCGGCCCCGCGGCTCCGCGCGATCTCCAGACGTGGACGCCGGGGCGCATCTCGCTGCCCGCAGACGTGCCGCCGCAGTACCAGATCGCGATCCCGATTGAGATCCACGCGCCGCCGCTGACTGGGCCGCACGCCTACTCTTTCGAGCTCGTGCGCGATGGCGTCGCGTGGCTCGGACAGCCAAGCCCGACGCACACGATCGACGTGCAACCTGGCGCTCCGACCATGGTCGCGCTTTGCAACGGCGTGATGGCAGACGCGACAGGCGTCACCGACGCGCACACCGCGATCCAGACGTGCATCGACGCGACGCCGAACGCAGGCACGCTCGCGCTGCCGCCCGGCATCTTTCGCATCTCGGGCGTGGTGTCGATCACGCACCCGATGACGCTCACGACCGCGAACACCGCGAACCTCCCAAACTGCCTGGATTATGCCGCTCCCAAGTGCGCCGTTCTCCGCGCGGACGATCTCGTTTCGCCGAGCGCAGCGTCGACGCGCGGCTTCTTCCGACTGGGAACTTTGGGCACGCAGGTCGCGAACGTCACGATCGATCACGTCGTGCTCGACGGCAATCGCGCGACACGTTTGCAAAGCAACGACGCCAAACAATGCGCGATGGGCAACAACGGAGACGGCATCAACGGCGGCGCGAACTGCGCGAGCTGCACGCTCACACACATGGTCTCGGCACGGGCAGTGTGCGGCACGGGGATGGAATGGGACGGCGACTCGATCACGGTCAAAGACAGCGTGTTCTTGGGGAACGGAGATCACGCCACCAACAACATGTGGTCGGACGGGCTCACGATTCACAAGAGCGACAACGCGCTCGTCGACGGCTGCGCGTTCATCGACAACAGCGACGTAGGCTTCATCTCCGGCGGCGGCGTCAACGCGAAGTACACGAACAACCTCGCCTACCAACTCTCGCAGACGTCGTTCGCCGCTGTGATGCTCGACAACTTCAACAACGGCGCGCTCGGCGATCACACGGGCGCCGTGATGAGCGGCAACTCGGTCTCCTGCCCCGCGGGTTGCCACTTCGGGATCGAGCTCGGCCCGCACCCTTGGTACCAGTCGCCGAACATCAAGGGCGGCACGATCACCAACAACACGGTCAGCGGCGCGAACATCGAGATCAACGCGCAGGGCACCGGCACGAACGCGGCGCCGACCATCATCACGAACAACACGCTCGCGCCCGTGGCGGCAAAAGGCCTATTTCAATGCGGGAACGTGAACGGGACCAGCGCCCTCAACGTGAGCAAAGAGTCCGTGGTCGATCTCAAGGGCGGCAGCGCAACGGGCTCGATTAGCGTCCCTTGTCCCTGAGCCTCTCGAAGAAGACTTGGCGAGACAAGCCAGGCTATCGCGACCGAAATGCTGCCGCGAACAGGCCTCGTCAGAGCTCAGTCGTCTGCGGTGATCAACTCCGCGGGCCATACCCGCTCGAATTTCACGCCGGCGGTTCGATAGCCTTCGCGCACCAAGTCTGCGTCGGGTGCCTCGAAGATGCAGATGCGGCGCTTGCGATCGAGAGAGAGGAAGCTCTGCACGAAGCGCACGTCTCGGCCCTCGAGGCATGGGTCGAGTTGGTCGGCCATCTTGTCGAGCTCCTCGTC
>JANYHY010000393.1 GCA_025362165.1 Myxococcales bacterium
ACGTAGTCATCGGCGCCGGCGTCGAGGCCGCGGATCTTGTCGGTCTCCTGCGAGCGCGCGGTCAGCATGATGATCGGCACGAGCCCGTCCGCGCGGCGCAGCTCTTCGCAGACCGCGTAGCCGTTCATGTCCGGGAGCATCAGGTCGAGGATCACGGCGTCGGGAGCGTCCGTGCGCGCGAGGGCGATGCCGTCTTTACCTCGGCCTGCCGACACGACGCGAAATCCCTCGAACTCGAGGGCGTCGCGCAAGCCCATCACGATCTGGGGCTCGTCCTCGATGATGAGGATGGTGCGCTTCTGAGCGGACATGAGCTAGCCCAGGAATCTAACCGAAACGAGGACAAAACACGAAGGGCGCCGGACCCGATCGATCCAGCGCCCTTGGCGTAGTGTGGCTAGCAGCGGATCAGCCGCCGTCGCCAGCGCCGCTCGACTCGATGCACTGCAGGCTGATCTTCGAGCCCGTCGTCGGTTGACCCGTCGCCGAGAACTTGATCGCTTGCGGGCAGTTGCCGGCCGCTGCGCCGCTGACGTAGCACCAACCAGGCTTGCTGACAGCTTCGCAGACCGAGCCGCCGATGTCCGTGGCGGTGAGCTGCTGCACTTGGCAAACCGGACCGAGGTCCTTGGCGGTCTGCTCTGCGTCCGCGGGGTTCTTGCAGACGGCGCCCTGAGGGCCAGCGTCGCCAGTGCCACGCGCATCTGCGCAGCGGTTTGCGTTGAACTTCGCGATGATTGGGCCTTCCGGCTGGAGGAGACCACGCGTGCCGTCGCACGAGCCTGCTTGGCCTTGACCGTTCGCCGGCAGAGTCTCGAGGATGAGGCACGGCACGTTGCCAGTCGAGTCTGGGACGAGCGCTTGCGGCAGGCACTGACCTGCGAGCGCGTTCTTCAAGCGGTCGATGATCGCGCGGACGGCCGGACGATAGCCGTAGTCCGGACTCGCCGTGTTCTTCGGCTCCTTCGGGCAGAGCGAACCGACGATGGCTTGCGCGCCGAGACCGTGCGCGACACGAAGCTCGCGGATGGTCGGGTACGCCTTACCACGCACTTGGAGCGACTTGCCGCTCGCGCCTGCCGCGCAGAGCGGCGGACCGCCTGGGTTGACGGCGTTCTTCACGCAGTCGCAAGCGTTCGCGTTCTCGGGGAGGCTGCACTCTTTGGTGGTGGGCAGCGCGAACGTGCACGCGTATTGGAGGTCGAGGCCGAGGGGGCTCAGCGTCGTGTCCCACTCGCGGCCGTTGTAAGGATCCGCCGTGTCGCCCGCGGTGGGGTCGTTCGGGAGCGGGTTCTGGAGGTACGGAATCGACCCAAAGTTCTTCTGGATACGCGGGAGGTACGACTCGATCATGTGGGCGTCGATGCCGGTGAGATCGTAGTGGTCCGGATCCTTGCCGATGATCGCTTGCCAATCCGCCGGAGAGAGCGAGCTCTTGAAGCCGGGGACTGCTGCCTTGTCATCATAGAGGAGCTGCCAGGGCAAGCCGCCGAGGATGGCGAAGTAGATGAGGTCGCTGGTGCGGGGTCCGAGCGGGAGGTTGCAGAGGTCACCACCAGGATCCGTCGGCAGGTTCGCGGCGAAGAGCGGGTTGGTGCAGTTCGCCTTTCCGAGATAGTTGCCTGCGCCGTTCGGGTGCTCGCCGTTGCGGTCTGGGACCTTCGGCGACTTGAGGCCGTTGATGTACCGCGACACCGGGAACTGCGGGTCGAGGCCATAGCGGCGCTTCATGTCGTTGACGTAGCGGATGTTGAGGTTGTCGTCTTTGCCGGTCCAGTAGCCCGCGCAGTTCGCGCCGCAGCTCAACGCGCAGTTCGGGTCGCTCGCGATGGGTTGGCCGTTCGCCATGTTGCCGGCGAAGCCACACGACGTGCAGCTCGGATCGCTGGGGCCCGTGGCGCCGGGGTTGTTCGGATCGACCGCTGAGTCGCACGCGCTCGTGCCACGCGGCATGAGGTTGGTCGGCGAACCAGGGAACGTCGTGGATCGTGTGACCCAACCACGACCGCCGACGGCGAGAGGATCGCTCCAGCTGTCCTCTTCGTCCGTCAGCATGATGACGGCGACGAGCGAGTCAGGTCGGAGGAAGTCGTGACGTTGCTTGAGCAGCACCGCGTCCACGCTCTGAAGCGCGGCCTTAGGCGGACCGCCGTTCGGATCGGGGTTGATCGCGATGGCGTCATACGGATCCGGCTGGACCAAGAAGCGGTACCAACTCTCCATCTGCGCTTCGAGACCGCAGCCGTACTCCTGCGTGCCCGTCACGAGCGTCTGGAAGTCCGTGATCAGCTGCGTCTGTCCTGCGGCGAACGCCACGGCGTTCGTCGGATCGGGAGCGATCGCGGGGACGTTCGGCGCTTGCTTTCCGGTGTTCTTGTCGACCTTGGGCAACCACGCGAGGAAACCACCACCGGAGCCGTCGATCGCGACCGCGTCCGCGACCGTGTCTTCGATGCCGGTCGAGTTCGCCGCGATGGAGGGCCAGCAGGCGGGCCGACTCGGAGGGTTGCGGGTACCTCGACGTGGTGCGGAGAAAGCCGCGGGCGATCGACCTCGACGGATCGCCTGCCCCCTCCGCGATCATCCGCGCGGCGAGCGCCGAGGCGG
>JANYHY010000245.1 GCA_025362165.1 Myxococcales bacterium
GTGACCGCATCGACGGTCATCACTGGGTTTGGAAAGAGCGCGGTCTTCCTGACCAACTCAACGCCTGCGTCGTTCCTCGTGCCTGCAGGTGCGAGCGGCATCACTTTGAAGTTCGTAGCTCCGTCCAACGCTTGGGACACAGTCTGCAATTGCGGCGACTTGACGGCCACAGCTGTCGTCTCGGTCGATGTCACCACTTCGAGCGGCGTGCTCCACGCAGTCAGCACGCCCGTCCACTATCACTGTGCGATCTAAGCTATAGGCCAACGGCCGCGTTCGTTACTTGGGGAGATCGTGCGACTCAATCGGAGCTCGCGTCGACGCCGGCGTCGCTCGTCGATGCGTCGCTCGCCGATGCGTCGCTCGCGTCACCTGCACCTGCATCCGTCGATGGTGGAGAACACTTCGACCCCTTCAAAGGAACGAAGTCGGTAGCCGTCGACGAAAAGGCTGTACAGCCGCAGGCGTCGACCACGCTTGTCACATGCGAGACTGCGGTGGTGTTGTCGTCATAGAGCGCAGTCACAGTGCATGTCTCGTTGAATTGTCTACTTGCACCTGGGCCGTATACACACGTGCCACCGCTACAGTCGACGGGTGTCCGACACGTCGTCGTGAACGAGACGATCTCGCAAGGCGACCGGATCCAGAGACTCACCAGGCACTGCGTGTCAACCGGCACGCACTGCTGCGGTGATGCGCACGACGCCACAACACCCACAGCTATCGAGATGCCAAGCACCACGAGGATCCGCACACCGATCTTCATGAACCAAACCTTAGCTCCGGTATCCCGCTGCAGTCGCGCCCTCATCGTATGTCCGCGGTGTCCTCACTTCCGTAGACGCTCACGTTTAGCGGGCGAAGAGCTGCACGGCCGAGCCGTGGTCGCGACTTTGCGTATGGCAATGACTGCTCTATCGTTATAGCGGATGCACGCCACCCAGACGTACGAGCAGCGAGTGACCCTCAGCGTGCTCGCCCAAGAAGAGCACCAGTTTCGAATGGGGCTGCTCCGGCCCAACCCCGATGCCGTGAGCCTGCTGACTGGATCGGTGCGCGTGCTGGAGCTGAACCTCGTGATCGCCGCGATCCAGGAGGCCATGTCGCAGCTCGGGCTCGAGACGCTTGGGCAAGCCGTCGCCGCTGCCGATCGCATCGACAACCTCGCCCGAACGCTCTCTCGATTGGAAGTCGAGCGGATCATGCAAGAGAACGCCGCCGCGATGCGGATGGAGAGAGTGCCCACGGACCCGAACACTCCGCTAGGAGTGAACATCGGGCACGTCGCACGCGCGGTTCAGTCGTTGCTCCTCCATTGCCCGATCGAGGAGATCGAAGCGCAGGCCGGAAGCGACCCATTGCTCGCGGCGCTCGCGCACCGCTGTCGCACCGCGTTCGACGGACTGACTGCGTTCGTCACACGTCACCTCGATCCCAAGCACGCCGCCATCATCGCCGCCGGTCACGCCTACGCCGAGGGCCGCGTCTCGGTCAGCGAAGTCGCTGCCATGCTCGGACTCACGGTACCTGATGCTGTCGCGCTGCTCGAAGAGCATGGTTTCCGTCGCACCGTCGAAGCGTTGCGTCTCACCGATGTAGAACGCGCAGAGCGACTCGAGGCGATTCGAGAGGAACGCATCGCTCGCGGCGGTGTCCCGCTCAGCTCGACGGAGCTAGTGAACCGCGACGTGATCGCGAGCCAACGGATCGAGGGCATCGACGCGCGCCCTTGGTTGCCCCGTGACTGACCCCGTTCGAACGTACTCACCGGAAGAGAAGCAGCGGCTCACCACTAACCTAGCCGCGGTGGCCAAGCAGATTCACGCAGGTCTCGAACGCCGCGTCGACTTCGCCCTCCTGCGTGATCTGCACGCGGCGCTGTTCGATGGCGTTCGCGATCATGGGAGGACGTCATCGCGACGTAGGTTTCGGATCGGAGACGCTCACGTTCGGGCCCAACGTCTCGGTCCGCCGCGAGCTCGTGCAACCCGAGCTTCGAGCGACCTTCGAGCAGTTCGACCGCCGCGCCGCCGAGGTCTCCGACCAGTCCACGGACTACGAGACCCACGTCATCGAGTTGGCGGTGTGGCTGCACGCCGAGCTCGTGCGAATTCACCCGTTCGAAGATGGCAACGGCCGCACGAGTCGCTTGATCGCCAATCACATTTTGGTTCGCCACGGTCTACTCCCCATCGCGCTCGAGGCGGTGAAGCAGGAGTACACGGATGCCCTCAATCTCTACTTCAGAGAGAAAGACATGCGGCCGCTGACCGATCTCTACATCGGCCTCTACCCGCTACCGACGCGAACCTAGGGCTTTCTAGGAACGGCGCAGAATCGACTGCGTAATAGGTTGATCACGCTGTCGTCTGCGCCAACGACGCGCCTCGGCGACTGGTACGCGAACCTGATCCACGTGGGCAGGACCCAACTCGTGGATGATATTCATCGATGCTGTTCATCGCTCAGCGACGACGCCCCTCCGTCTCGATCGCGATGAGATCTACGTAGCCTGTTCCGAGGC
>JANYHY010000246.1 GCA_025362165.1 Myxococcales bacterium
GCCGAGTTCTACATCGCAGACAGTCAAGAGGGGCGACTGCACCCCGTGATCGAAGAGCTCGTGCGCGCCGCAGAAAGAGGCGTTCACGTTCGTGTCCTCGTCGAGCAGCTCTTCTATTCCAAGTATCCAGAGACGGTCGACATGCTCGCGGCGCACGCGGGCATCGACCTTCGGCGCTTCGATCTGCACGCGACGATGGGCGGCATCCTCCACGCGAAATACTTCGTAGTCGACAATCGCGAAGCATACGTAGGGAGCCAGAACTTCGATTGGCGGTCGCTCGACCACATTCAAGAGATTGGCGTGCGTCTGCGAGATCCGGCGCTGGCGGGCCAGCTCGATCAGCTCTTCAACGCGGATTGGGACGTGGTGGGCGGCGCGCCGATGACGCGCTATTCGCTAATCCCCAAACAGGCCCGCGCGGCGTCTACATACTTGGGATTCAGCCCGACTGGCTATTTGGGTGACGAGTCTACTTGGGACTTGCCCGAGCTTGTCCGGTGGATCGATGACGCAGCCAAGTCCGTCGACGTTCAAGTGTTCACTTACAAGCCCGCGATGCGTGACGGATCTTCGTTCGCCGATCTGGACGACGCGCTCCGTCGGGCGATGGCGCGTGGCGTACACGTTCGCCTCCTCGTCTCGAGCGCGGGTCAGAAGGACGCTGGGCTCGCGGCATTGGCGACCGCCATGGCTCCACCGAGCGAGGTTCGGATCATCACGATTCCGGCTTATTCCAAGGGTGAAATTCCGTTCGCCCGGCTCGCCCACGCCAAGTTCGGCGTCTTCGATGGGCGCCGCGCCTGGATCAGCACCAGCAACTGGGAGGGTGACTATTTCAAGAAGAGCCGCAACGTCAGCGTCTTCGTCACGACGTCACACCGAGACGGAGCGTTCGCCGCGCAGCTCCTTGGCGTCTTCGAGGATGACTGGTCGAGCGTCTACTCGACCAAGCTCTTATCAAAGTAGGCGGCGGGCTTTGACTTCCAAGTAGCGCTTGACCAGAGACGGCGTGACGTCCTTGGGGTTGGCGTCCAACACGAGGACGCCCCCCTTTTTCAGACTACGGATTAGCGAGTCGCGCCACGCGAGCGTCTCGGCGGCCGCGGCGCGCACGTAGAGATCTTCGACGCCGTCTGCGGGTGACGTCGCGAGCGCTTCGACGTCCGTGTCTCGCATCAGCACGCAGAGCGGTAGATGACGAGGCAAGAGTCCCCTAAGGGAAGACGCCAGCTCCTTCGCGGAGCGCGGATCCAGGAGGTTCGTGAACATGATGAAGAGAGATCGAGCGCGGACCTGGGACGCGAGGAACGTGGTCGCGGCGCGGTAGTCGGTGGCGGAGACGTTGGCCTCGAGATCGTAAGCCGCGCGTGTCAGCTTGCGCGCGCCGCTGCGGCCGCCAGTGGGCATCAAGAATTTGCGCGGCTGGTCGTCGAACACCAAAAGGCCCGCTTTGTCGCCGCCGCGGAGCGCCACGTCGGCCGCGAGCAAAGCTGCGTTGAGCGCGTGGTCCACGTGCTCGAGCCCCTCCGACAGCCCGCGCATCCCGCGGCCCGTGTCGATCGCGAACACGACGTTCTGGTTGCTCTCTGCTTGGAACTGCCGAACCGTCGGATCGTCGCGACGCGCAGACGCGCGCCAATCGATGTGACGAACCTCATCGCCAATTTGATAAGGGCGGAGTCGCTCGAACTCCGTGTCGCCGCCACGCACGCGGAGCGAGCCGAGGCGCGCGTCTTGGCGACCTTGGCGGCGGAGCAGCTCCAGCGCGCGCGCGGCGTGCACGTCCGGATAGACATCCGACTTCGACTCGGCCTCTTGCCGCTCTTGCCGAGACACGAGACCCAGAATTGAATCATAGCGCACGGTGAGCCCACCAAACTTGCGAGGACCGCGGCGCGTTGGCGTGACCTCGTAGGTGATCGCGATGGATGCGCGCGGCGCCAACACGAAGCCAGCGGGCAGACCTTCGACGACCGCGTCATCGAGCGGATCGTCCGACACGACACCGCGGAGCGTTCGGTTGCTCCGATTGTGCACTAGGATCTTCACCGGGTTCTTGCGGCCGACCGACAAGATGCCGGCGACCTCGCGCTCGAGGTGCGTCCGTCGGCCCATCACGAAGAGCGCGTCAGCGATCGTGGCGACGACGAGCAGCGCATCCAGCGCGAAGAGCGGCAATCGAAGCGCCGGAATGATGCCGGCGAACGCCGCGATGAGCGCAGCGAAGAACGCGAGCAAGACGAGCTTCTTCTGCGGGATCAAGCAAGAGAAGTCGTATCACGCGATCACGCGGAGATCGGCTACGATCGTGACGTGGCGATTTGGAAGACAGTCACGGACGCCGTTCAGAAGAAGAAGGCGGAGCTCGAGCGCAAAGCCGCAGAACGCGCCGCGGAGATCGCTCTCGAGAGAGCGAAGGCCGCCGCGATCGGAGCGGCAGTGAGCGCAAAGAAATCAATCGAGCAAGCCCTCTTCGGAGATGAACAGCCCGTCTCCAGCAAGCCCGCCTCTTCGCGCAAACCCGCAAAGCGATCACCAACCCCAGCGCCGGCCTCCTCCAGACCCAAGCCCCCTCCCGCACCACCCAAAACAAAACCCATAGACGACCGAGCTGCCGCCAAAGCCCGAGCCGAAGCCCAGCTCGACAAAGACGTAGACGCCGATCTCGCCGCCCTC
>JANYHY010000449.1 GCA_025362165.1 Myxococcales bacterium
GGCTCGAAGGCGAGTCAGCCCAAACGTGAGATCAGCCCCCGTCAAAGCCGGGTGTTGGTTGCTTGATCGTGCCCGGCACGCAGTCCACGCAGACGGTCTGGTTGTTCTCGCTCACGCAGACACGCAGAGCGCCGCTCTTAGGCTCAAGCGTGATCGTGATGTTCTTGTCGTTCAGCGTCGTCTTGTTGCACGTGTCGATCTTGACCTTGCCGGAGTAGCAGCCGTCCTGCTTGGAGCTGAACTCGATCGGGAAGGTGTCTTTGCCAGCGCCGCACACGTAGTCCACGCACGCGAAGCATGCGCCGGGCTTGCCCGTGGGATCGGTGGAACTCGGCGGCTGCTGCGAGGAGCTCTTCGCCTTGTCACCCGTCGAGGGCGCCGGGTCCGCGCCGACTCCTGTCCCGGTCCCGATCGTCCCAGGGCCTCCGCTGCAAGCGAAGGTGATCCCGAGCGTGACGGCGACCGCAGCGAAGGCAAGAGAGCGCATCAGAAGTAGTATAGCGCGGCAATGTTGTTTGTGAAAATGGCCCAAGGCGCGTCTTGCACGCTCGTGCCGAACGCGGGTCCGCCGAGCGAAACGGAGGCTGATCCATCGCTCGCCGAGGCCTTCACGCTCGAGTAGCGAAAGCCCAGCCCGATGGTCGCCTGCAGTGAGAGCTGCGGCACGCCGATGAATCCAAAGTGCACCTCGCTACCGACACGCGCGCCGAGATCGAAGCGCAGGCCCGTCTGGTTGATATCGGGGACCGGCGGATTACCAGCAGGGACCACCGTCTTCACCGTCGAGCTCGCGTAGCCGACGTTGAGCTCCGGGATGATCTCGAACGTGAAGTGCTTGGAGTAAGCGAGCGCGAGCGGCACGCCCGCGTGCACACCGAAGCCCAAGACAGACGGACGGTCCGTCGACACCGTCGGCTGTCCAGTCACCGTGGTCGTCTGCGTCGCCGATGCGTACGCGAACCCGAGCCCGACGTCGATGCCGAGCAGCGGGCTGACCCAGTAGCGGCCACCGATGTAAGGCGCCGTGACGTTGCCCTCTGTGATGTTGAGGCCAGGACCGGCGTTGTTCACTTGCGCGATCGGGATCTGCGAGGCGCCCATGTATCCGATGGCGAAGTGGTGGACCATCGCCTCGTGGTCGGACAGCTCCGCCGCGGCGTGCGCGGGGGCGGCGACCGGCGCGGGCGGGGTGTCCTGCGCGAGCGCAGCGGACGAACCAAAGACGATGAAGGAGGCGATGGAGAGGGCGACGGTCTTCATGCGATTGGCATATCGACCGCTAGCCCGCCGGGCCAAATTTCCTACATACGAACGAGCGCCGCACCCCAAGAGACGCCCGCTCCGAGCGCGCACATCAAGACCACGTCTCGCGGCTTGATCTTGCCGCTTCGCAGGCTTTGATCGAGCAGGATCGGGATCGACGCGCTCGAGGTGTTGCCTACCATCTCGATGTTGGAGAGGACCTTCTCCTTCGGGTACTTCGCGCGATCGGTGACCTGGTCGATGATGCGGAGGTTCGCTTGGTGAGGCACCACCCAGTCCACTTGGTCGTTCTTCATCTGCGCGGCGTCCACCGCGGCTTGGCTTGCAGAATACAAGTTCTTCACGGCGGCGCGGAAGATGTCCTGCCCCCTCATCGAAATCTTGTCCTTCTTGGCGAGGTGAACCTCGGGCGTCACGGCCATGAAGCTTCCGCCGGCTTGGATCATCAGCGACTCTGCGAGGCTTCCATCCGTGTGAGTGTTGGTCGAGAGGATGCCGCGATCGTCGTCGCTCGGGCCGAGCACCGCCGCCCCTGCGCCGTCGCCAAAGAGGACGCAGGTCGTCCGGTCCGACCAGTTGACGACGCGGCTCAAGAGCTCCACGCCCACGACGAGCACGCGCTTCTTCAGCCCGGAGCGAATGAACGCGTCCGCGATCGAGAGGCCGAAGATGAACCCCGCGCACGCCGCGCTCAGGTCGAAGCACGGGATGTCCACTGCGCCGAGCTTGCGCTGCACGATCGCGGCGGTCGCTGGCATCGGCATGTCCGGCGTGATCGTGCCAACCACGATCATGTCGAGCTCGGATACCTTCGTGTCGGCGGCTTCGAGCGCGCGCTTCGCTGCAGCAACCGCCATATCGCTCGTGAGCATTCCATCAGGCGCGATGCGTCGCTCGCGGATGCCCGTGCGCTCGCGTATCCACTGATCGGTCGTCTCGACCCCCAAGCGCTCGATGTCGAGGTTGGTGCGGATTTGATCGGGCAGAAAATGGCCCGTTCCGAGGAAGCGAGTTTTGGGTTGGATGGCCATTGAAGAGTGCGAAGCGTTACCAAACGGAGCGCCGCTGCCAAGCAACATTCCACGGACAACGACTGAGAGAGTGGCTTCGCAGCCTCACCCTCGACGCATGCTCACTCCTTGGTCTTGCCGGCTTTGACGGCTTTGCCCTTGTAATGACCGCAGGACGCGCACGCCCGGTGAGGGACGCTCGGCTCTCCGCAGTTCGCACAAGCGATCAGCTGGGGGACGACGACCTTGTCGTGGTTGGCGCGGCGCATGTTGCGCTTGCTGCGACTGGTTCGCCTTTTCGGGACGGCCACGGCTACTCCTGCTTCTTCGTAGGTTTGAACGACAACAATGGGGCGAGTCGGGGATCCACGACGGGCGTGGAGCTCGGCTCGGAAATCGGAGGGGCGGCTATACCGGGGCAATCCTCCGAGCACAAGGGGATCATGGGGATCTCGAGCAGAAGCTCGTCGCGGATGAGGTCATCGAGCACCACTGTCTCCCCTACGTACGTGAGCACGTCTGCCTCTTCGGCTTGGAACTCGTAGTCCTTGTCACCGGGGGTCTTCATCGACGATTTCGGCACGAAAAAGCCGGTCAGCTCTTGATCGACCGTGACGTGCGCAGCGCCGAGGCAGCGACCGCACGTCGCCACCAAGCTCGCGCGTATGCGACCGTGGACGGCGACGTCGTTGTCACTCTTGCTGAGGCGAACGTCGACCGCGCCGTCCTTGCCGTCGGTCGTCGCGTCTGCGTCCTCGAGCACCGAGCGGATCCACGCCGCGCGCAAGACGAGGTGATAGTCCTTGCCGCCAGCGTCGACCTCGGAGAGCGGTATTTCGAATTCGTGTGCCACGGGGGGCGCGGAGTAAAGCACCAAGTCATGCTGATGCAAGCAATTGCTGCTGCCGTTGGCGGACATCAACGGCCTTCGGCATAGCGGAGGTGCCGTTGAGCACGAGCCATTCAGGTTCTGTCCGAGCGACCCACAGGGCCGGCTAGGTGCTAGTGGCCACTGCGATGCCGCGCCCCTTGATCATCAAGCTCGTCCGTCACGGGCAGTCGCTCGCGAACGTGGATGGGTTCGACCCTCAGCTCGCGGGAGATTTTCGGACTCCACTCACGGAGCTCGGCATGGTGCAGGCACACGCTGCGGGAGAGTCCATCGGACATGACTTCGTCGCGGGGTCTTTGGTGTACCTCTCACCGTATTGGCGCACGCGGCAAACTCTCGACGCGCTGTTGAACGGCGCGCAGGCGACGTGTGAGCAAGCGATCGGCATCTACGAAGATCCGCGGTTGCGCGAGCAAGATCATGGCTACGCGAACGTGAAGGACCAAGCGCACAAACGCGAGACGCACGGCTGGTTCTATTACCGATACGAGGGCGGCGAGAGCCCGGCCGATTGCTACGATCGTACGAGCGGCTTCCTCGAGAGCATGATGCGACAAGTGGAGCGCAAGTCCGCGTCACGTGTGCTCATCATCACGCACGGCATGGCGCTGCGGTGCTTCGTGATGCGCTTCTTACGGTTGTCCGTCGAGCAGTTCGAGGTGATCGAGAACCCGCACAACGGAGAGGTCGTCACGATCGCTCCGACCGAGTCGCTCTCCGACTTCCAGCTCGAGTGCGGTGGTTGGCGCGCGAACGGCTTGAAAATTCGCGCCCAGCACTGACCGAGCGAACACTGCTGTCGCAGTAAGCGAGTTTGGGCCTATTCGGCGGACAGCCGCCCGGAACGTACTCCTGTACGTGAGGACGGATGGCCGTCGAAGAGGCCCAAAATCGCGACCTGCGGCAGCAGTGTTACTGACAGAAGCTCGGACCGCTGCTGACGGGCGGGCAGACCTTCGAAGGCGCCGCGGGACACGGCACCGCAGGACACGCGACCGGACCGCATTGGTTCTTGTACTGAGCGATCGCCTTGTCCAAGTCCGGCGCGCTCGTGCCGGTGATGCTGATGGGACAGCACAGACCTTGCGCGACGTGCGTGCACTCCGAGCTGCCTTGCGGAAAACACGTGCGCGCCTCCTTGCTGAGCGAGTCGATCTTGGTGCGCATCGCGTTGCAGTCTGGGGGCGGGGTCGAGTCTCCAGAGGCGTCCTTCGGGACCGGCGACGAATCCGCTTCCCCGCCGTCACCGACAGTCGCGACCTGACCACCACACGCCGCCGCGATCGCGCCGAAGAAGAAAGCCAAACGAGTCATGTCGGCACCATCCCAGCCGCGAGACGGGATCGCAACCCGAAAGCCGTCACTCAGTGATGCGTGACGTTACTCTTGTCATCGGGCGGGGGTCGTGCGAAGGAGGCGCCGTGAGAAGCCTCGGTCGCACCGCCGGAGTCACCCTGCCGCTCTCGGCGATCCGCTCGTCGCGCGACTGGGGCGTGGGAGAGATCGGCGATCTGCCCATGTGCGCGGCGTGGCTGAAGACAGCTGGTTTTGGCGTGTTGCAGTTGTTGCCTGTGTACGAGCTCGCAGATGGCGAGACCTCGCCGTACGGAGCGCGCACCGCCTTCGGCTTGGACCCGATCTTCTTGTCGATCTCCGATCTCGGCGACCTCGACGGCGCGACGAGCGCGGCCTTCTTGAGCGAAGGCGACGAGAGAGAGAGGCAGCGGCTCGCCTCGCTCGACCGCGTCGACTTCAAAGCCGTGCGCGCGCTCAAAGACAAGGCGCTCGCGCGCGCGTTCGAGAACTTCTGGGCGAAGGAGTGGGCGAGCCAGACGCCTCGCGCCAAGGAGTTGATCGCGTTCGCCGAACGCGAGGCTGCGTGGGAGAGCGATCTGTCGCTCTATGTCGCGATCCGGGAAGAGCAGAACCGCATGGGCTGGGAGAGCTGGAGCACGGCCCTCCGCTACCGCGATCCTGCGTCGCTCGCGGACGCCCGAGAGCGGCTCGCCAAGCGCGTCTTGCAGCACCAGTACGAGCAGTGGCAGCTCGCCAAGCAGTGGGGAGACGCGCGCATCGCGATCGAGAGCATCGGGATGAAGGTGATGGGCGATCTCCCCTTCGTCGTCGGACGCGAGAGCGCGGATGTGTGGGCCGAGCAGCGGTTGTTCCAAGAGGGGCTGTCGCTCGGCGCGCCGCCTGACGCGCTCACGCCTCAAGGTCAAGACTGGGGCCTGCCTCCTTACGACTGGAAGAACCTCGCGGAGAGCGACTTTGCGTGGCTGCGCGCTCGAGTGCGTCACGCGTCGCGCCTCTATCACGCGTTCCGCGTCGATCACCTCGTCGGATATTTTCGCCAATACGTGCGCAAGCCGAACGCGCTCGGTGTGTTCGATCCCGCGAACGAGGCTGATCAGACGGAGCACGGCAGGGTGCTGCTCGGCGTGATGGCGGAGGCGGCGGACGGCGCTGAGCTCATCGCCGAAGATCTCGGGCTCATCCCGAAGTTCGTGCGCGAGACGATGAGCGCGCTTGGTCTGCCCGGATACAAAGTGCTGTTGTGGGAGCGCGACGACAAGACGAACGCGCTGCGCGATCCCGCGACGTACGAGCCTGCGAGCGTCGCGACCTGGAGCACGCACGACACGCAGCCGATCGGCGCTTGGTGGGACGAGCTCGAGCAGAAAGAGCGCGCAGAGGTGTTGGCGCTGATGAAGCTCGACGAGAACGCGACGCGTGAGGCGATCGACGAGGGTCTCTTCGCGACGCTGTTCCGCGCCGGATCGAGCCTCGCGCTCGTGCTGGTGACCGAGCTGTTGGGCGAGCGCGCGCGCATCAACGAGCCGGGTACCGTCGGCGCGCACAACTGGACCTATCGCTTGCCGATGACGGTGGAGGCGCTGCGGGTGGACGCCGATACGCTCGTGAGGACACGTCGCTTCGAGCGACAGCTCGTCGCGAACCACCGCGCCTGAAGTCCGCTGAATTCCGGCACATGCTGACACACCGTTCGGGCTGTTTCTTGCGCCTTTCCGTGTGGCAAACGGTTTGCACCCTCGCCCGCATGAACAAGACTCCGCACTTCCTTCGGGTGACGCAGACGCTTGCCCTCGTCTCGGGGCTAACCCTCCCTGCGCTCGTCGAAAGCTGTGGTGGAGAGGTCGAGTCGTCCACCGACGCGGGATACGATGGGCACTTACTTGGCTTGACGGACGCGAGAAGCGGCGTTGCGCCGGTCGATAGCGGCTTCGATGGGCGAACGACGGGCGTTGCCGACTCCGGAGTCTCTCAGATCGACAGCGGCTACGATGGCTCAACGATTGGCGATCAAACCATCGACGCGGGATCGAGCGACTGACATGCACAAGCTCTCCCTCCCAGCACCGCACACACCGCTCGAGAAGGAGTACCGCCGTATCGCCGAGAGCGCTGCGCGCTGCATTCCCAGTGACGAGCCGTTCGACGCTACCCGGTACGATCCCGCAGCTGTCGCGGCGGCTCGCGACATGTGGGTGGTGCGAACGATAAGTGAATATCGCTCGGCGTCTTTGTTCTCCGACTTGGCCACTCAACTGATGATGGCGAACGCAGGCGTCGACGCGATAGCCATCACGATGGGCATGGCGCAAGACGAGATTCGCCACGCCGAAGTCGGCCTACGTGCAGTGGCGGAGCTGGGAGGAAGCCGAGAGCTGGACATGCCGGCGGACGTCCAGCGGCTCGAGAGCTTCGCGGACGTGTGTGCGACCGAGCAGGCCCTGCGCAACGTCATCTTTGGTTGTTGCATGAGCGAGGTGGTCAATTGCGCTCGGTTGGTCGATCACCTCGACACGATGAAAGACCCTTTCCTGCGCGACTGCGTGCGGCAGCTCCTGGCCGACGAAGTCTTGCACGGCAAATTCGGCTTCCTGTACCTCGAGACGCAGCGCGAGTGGCTCGATGACGAGCGGCGCGCGTCGCTGAGTCGGTTCTTGCGTCACGCATTCGCCTCGCTCGAGCGGCAGTTCTCTGGAAGCGCAGCGCCGAAGCGTACGCTCTCGGACCACGAGCGTGATTTGGGCTTGCCCGATCCCGCGCGGCTGCCGGAGACGTTTTATCCAACCGTGGAAGGCGCCATCATTCCTGGGCTCGAGCGGCTAGGGCTCGACGCTCGTGCGGCGTGGAAGACACGCCGCCTCGCGCGCCCTGTCGATCGGACACCCTCCACTCCCGCGTAGGTATCCTGCACGCCGATGACGGCAGAAATGCTTTCTGACAGCGCTTGTGCGCGAGCGCGCGCATTCACCGATTCGGCCCTCGTGGCTCCCTCGGCAGGTATGCGAGAAAGCAATTGAAGCGCGCTTCCTTGACAATTTATCCTCGGCGGCATGCCCACACTCCAAGCTATGAGGAACCCCTCGTCGAGACGCGAGTCCGGCGACCATGTGATCGCCGCCGCCAAGACCGTCGACACCAAGTCGATCAAAGCGAAGCTCGCGGCGTTTACCAAGACGCACAGCGCTTATGTCGCCGCGGACAACGCTGTCCGCAAAGCGGAGGGTGCGCTTCAAGCTGCGGAACAGAAGGTCGGCGAAGC
>JANYHY010000472.1 GCA_025362165.1 Myxococcales bacterium
TCGACCGCACCCTCACGGACGAAGCTTGACGCGACAGTGTTTTGGCGGCTAATCAGCGAACGTTTTCCGACTTAGCTCAGTTGGTAGAGCAGGCGACTGTTAATCGCCGGGTCGCTGGTTCGAGTCCAGCAGTCGGAGCCAGTAAGGCGGCGTTTTTCGGCGATACCGGCGCGATGCCGTTGTCGGGAATCGTTGCCGTACGGGAGTACGGCGCCTCATCCGCTCCTAGGCCTCGCTTGGTCTCGCCGAAAACCGCCGCCTTACTGGGGATGGGGAGAGCCTGCAGGTTTTGCGGTTACTCGCCGGCCGGAACCGTGAAAAAGAAGGTGCTCCCGACACCGGGCTCACTCTCCACCCAGATGCGACCGCCGTGCACTTCCACGATGCACTTCGAGATGAAGAGTCCGAGGCCGAGCCCCGAACGGTGTTTCTCGGCGACCTGCCAAAATCGCTCGAAGATGACGGTGAGCTTGTCGGCGTCGATTCCCACGCCGTTGTCACGGACCGAAAAGCGAACGTCGTCCCCGACGGTCTCCACGATCATATCGATCTTCCCACCTTCGCCCGTGAACTTGATCGCGTTCCCGACGAGGTTCGTGAGGACTTGGAGAATGCGATCGTAGTCGTAGCGTGCGTGCAAGGAGCCGGGCCGCACGTCACTCGTCATCGAGATCTTCTTGACCTTTGCAAGCGGGCCAAAGACGTCGAGCATCTCTGCCAGCAGATCCTTTGCGTCGCCCCGTTCACGCACGACAGCAAGCTGGCCTGCTTCGATGCTCACGACATCGAGGAGGTCCCCGACGAGCCGGGTCATCCTCGCAACATACCGTTGGATCCGATGGGCCTCGCGGTCGACGTCGGCTTGGATGGTCGCATCGCCCTCGATCCGCAGGAGGGCTCCAGCGCTCATGACGATGCCGCCCAACAAGTTCCGTAGGTCGTGGCTCACGACGGCGAGAAAGTCGTCTCGAGTGCCGATCATCCCCTCCATGCGGTCGCGTTCAGTGGTGAGGTGCTCGTCCGTCTGCACTCTCTCCAGCGCAAGCAGCGCAGTCAAAGCACGGCGTGTTGCGCGCCGCTCCTCCACGACTTCATCATCGGCGGTCGCCCGCTCTTGGCGCACGACTTCGTCCGCACGACCGCGCTCCTGGCTGACGACCGCGCGTTCATCACGGTTGGTTCCCGCCCGCTCGGTTTTCTTGTCCGCGCCGGCCCTCGCGCGGCTGAGGACACTGTCTGCACGCTCGCGCGCCGCGGCGACGACGGCGTCAGCGTTCTTCTCGAGGTCAGTGCGGCGCTTGGCCAACTCGTTGTCGGTCTTGCGCCGCTCGTCTCCGAGACTGCGGTCCGTGCGCTCGCGCTCCAAACGAGCATGCTTCGGTGTGTCGGCCATACAAACGTCCTATCACGAAGCGCGCAACCGGGTAGGGCAGGCGTGATCAGTGTTCGCGTTGCGCCGCGCGGACTGCGTGGGCGATGGCGTGGTCGAGCTCTGGTCGCTCCTTGTAAGCGATGATCGCGTTGCCCATCGCGATCGATACGAGGCCCACGCCCATCGACACGATCTTGTCTCGCGACAAGATGTGCACGCCGCTCACATCGTGGAACACGCGCGAATACCAGCTCGCGAGCAAGCGTCGCACGGGCGGCTCATAACCGGTGACGTCGTACCAGTCGTGGAACACGTGCGGCTTCTCTCCAGCAGTGATCGCGACGTCCACCGCGCGCACCAGTTGCCTGGCGCCGTCCAACGTGGCCAGGCCCGTAGCGATCGTCTTCACGACGCCGCGCGCCGGAAACGAGACACGCAAGCTACCGCGCTCTTCGCTGAACTCTTGTGTCGGTCGAGGGTCGTCCACTATCGCGAGCTTACTCTCACGACACGAGCTTGCAGAGCGCGTCCGTGAACTCTCGTGTCGTCGCCTTGCCACCTAGGTCGCCAGTGCGATGCTCTCGGCTCGCATAGAGTTTGGTGAGCGCGCGCTCGATTTTGTCTGCGCTCGCGTCGTCCTTCAAGTGGCGCAGCATCATCACTGCGCTCTGGATCACTGCCGTGGGGTTCGCGATGCCTTGCCCCGCGATGTCGGGTGCGCTGCCGTGCACGGCTTCGAACACCGCAGAGTCCTTCCCGATGTTCGCGCCAGGGACGATCCCGAGACCGCCGACGAGGCCCGCGCCCAGGTCGCTCAAGATGTCTCCGTAGAGGTTCTCCGTGACGATCACGTCGAGCTTGTTGGCGTTCTTGATCATCTGCAGCGCGCAGGCGTCGACGATGATCTCCGCAGGCTCGATCTGCGGAAAGTCGCGCGCGACTTTGCGGAAGCAGTCGAGCAGCAGTCCATCACTCAGCTTCATGATGTTCGCCT
>JANYHY010000486.1 GCA_025362165.1 Myxococcales bacterium
ACGAACGCGGCGAGGGCCTGGCGGGGGTCGGTGCGGTTCAATCCGAGGTCCAGCGCGTCCAGCGCGCCCACCGCGATCGCCATCACGTTCTTGAGCGCGCCGCCGACTTCGACGCCGATTGGATCGACGCTCGTATAGACACGGAAGAACGGCGCGTGCAGCAGCTCCTGTACGCGCGCGCTCGCGGCGAGCGATTTCGACGCCGCGACCACGTTGCACGGCTTGCACGCAGCCACCTCTTTGGCGAACGTCGGCCCGGACAAGAACGCGACGCTAGAGGCCTGTATTTCAGGCACAACTTCTGCGATCACTTGACTCATCAACTTCAGCGACGACTCCTCGATTCCCTTCGACGCGACCACGATCACCGCGCTCGGATCGATCGCGCCTCTCAAGCGAGCCGTGACCGACCGCAGGAACTTCGACGGCGGGACGAGCACCACTAGCTCCGCGGAGCGCACAGCCTCGACCTCGTCGCTCGTCGCTCGAACGTCCTCGGGCAGCGTGACGCCCGGCAAGAAGAGAGCGTTCTCGTGAGTGCTCTCGATGCTGTCCACGACCTCGGGCTCGTTCGCCCAGATCATGACCGAGTGCCCCATCCGCGTCGCGTGCAGCGCGAGCGCCGTCCCCCAAGCGCCAGCGCCGATGACTGCGACTTTGGCCATGTCGGAAGCGTACCTGTTGTATCCTCGCGGCCCATGAGCAAATCGATCGCCGAGTTGGAGAAGCACGCGGAAGAGATCAAGAAGGACCTCAACGTGCCCAAACAGACCGAGGTCTTCCAAATCGCGACGGAGGCGGGCTATCTCGCCGCGATCGCGGGTGATGGAAAGCTCGACGAGGAGGAGCAGAACGCCCTCGTGAAGGCGATCGAGATCCTCTCCAAGGGTGTCGTCCTCGAGTGGGAGGTGGAGAGCCTCCTCGACGCGTGCGCCGAGCGCGCGAAGGCCGAAGGAGCCGACAAGCGCGCGGACGGCGTCGGCGCGAAGCTAAAGGGGCTGGACCAGGCCGAATCTGGGCTGTTGTTCGCCGCGTTCGTGGCGGAGGCGTCGGGCGGCATCGACAAGAAAGAGTCCGCGGTGCTCCACAACATCGGCAAGGCGGCGGGCCTCGCGAAGAACAAAGTGTCCGCCATCCTGAAGAGGGTCGGCGCCACCGTCGATTGAACGGCGCTGCGGCACGCTTGCCGTTCGAGGCTTCGAGCGGCTACGTTCCCCGACCTCACCAACTCTCTCCAAGGATTCAGCATGAGCGGCCACTCCAAATGGGCGACCATCAAGCACAAGAAGGGCGCTATCGACGCGAAGCGCGGCAAGCTCTTCACGAAGGTCATCAAGGAGCTCACGGTCGCCGCGCGCATGGGTGGTGGTGATCCTTCTGGCAACCCGCGGCTGCGCAAGGCGATCGATCTTGCCAAGGGCGCGGCGATGCCGAACGACACGATCTCGCGCGCCGTCAAGCGCGGCACCGGTGAGATCGAAGGCGCCGCGTATGAAGAGGTCCTATACGAGGGCACCGGTCCGATGGGCACGCTCTTCCTCGTCGAGGGCATGACGGACAACCGCAACCGCACGGTCGCCGAGATCCGAAAGATCTTCGAGAAGAACAACGGCGTGCTCGGCGGCGCTAGCACCGCTGGCTGGGCGTTCGATCGCAAGGGCGTCGTCTTGCTCCTCAAAGAATCTGCGACCGAAGATCAGCTGATGGAGATCGCGATCGGCGCAGGCGCGGAGGACTACTCGCTCGAAGGCGACGAGTGGTCGATCGTCACGACAGTAGACTCGCTCCAAAGCGTGCTTGACGCGCTCGAGAAAGCGAAGCTCGCGGTGAAGAGCTCCGGCATCCAATTTCTGCCGAAGAACAAGAAGCCAGTCAGCGGTCGTGAGGCGGAGGTCGCGCTCAACCTCGCCGAGGCGCTCGACGATCACGATGACGTGCAGAACGTCTATTCGGACTTCGACATCTCGGACGAAGAGATGCAGCGGATCGCAGGAGTGTGATCGTCCTCGGGATCGACCCCGGGACGCGCCGCTTTGGTTGGGGCGTCGTGCACAAGCGCGGCACCAAGTTCGTGCACGTCTCGCACGGAGTGATCATCCTCGGTGACGGCCCGTTGCACTTGCGACTGGCTGCGCTCGAGGTTCAGCTCCAATCGGTGATCGACCAATTCAGGCCCACGCACGCGAGCGTCGAGGGGCTGTTCTTCGCGAAGGACGCGCAGGCTGCGGCGAAGCTCGGACACGCGCGCGGCGTGGCGTTGATGGTGTGCGGCCGCGCCAAGCTCGAGGTGTTCGAGTACCAGCCGGCGCGCGTCAAGCGATCGGTGACCGGGAACGGCCAGGCTGACAAAGAGCAGGTCGCTCAAATGATGCGGGTCGTTTTGTCGCTCCGAGAACCGCCCCCAGCGGACGCGGCGGACGCTTTGGCCCTAGCTGTGACTCACTTGCAACATGCACCCATGCTCGCCGCGTCCGATCGTGTCCATCCGTTGACAAAGGCCATCGCGGCGGCCAAAACTCAGCAGAAGCGCGCGCGGAATCTTTCTGCCCGAAGGCCCGTCTAACAACTGTGAGGCTAAACAGAATGCGATCGATGAACTTGATGCCACCTTCGGCGGACCTCAACACTAGGCGGTGTGCCGTTGGCACGCTCCAATTTGTCTTGGCCGCCGCAGTCGTGATGATGAGCTCTGCCTTCGCGTCGGCGGATGGAGCGGTCACGCCGCCCGTTGCTGCTCCCGTCACCGCGGCTCCCACACCGCTCGATCCGGCGACGGCGAAGGTCGTGAACGACGTGCAGGCTTTCTACAATCGCACGACGACCTTCTCGAGCGACTTCACGCAGCAGTATCTCGTCAAGGCGTACAACACGACGAAGACCTCGCAGGGACACGTCGTGTTCTCCAAGCCAGGCAAGATGGATTGGACCTACGTAGACCCCGCGGGCAATCACGTCGTCTCGGACGGCACCACGCTCAAGGCGTACGAAGCTGCCAACAAGCAGATGTACCAGCAGACGATCAACCAGTCGCAGTACCCTGCCGCGCTCAGCTTCTTGCTCGGCACCGGTCAGCTCGGGACGCTCTTCAACTTCACGATGATCGACGGCGCACAGCTGAATTTTCCCGGCGGCTGGGTGTTGATCGGTGATCCAGTGCAACCGACGCCTGCGTACACGAAGGTGCTGTTCTACGTGGACAAGGGGACTTCGCAGGTGATGCGCGTGCTCATCTTGGATGGGCAAGGCAACCGCAACCGCTTCGACTTCACGAACCCTCAAGTCAACCAGGCTGTGGCGCCCAATCAGTTCCAGTACACGCCGCCGCCAGGCACGACCGTCATCAATCCTTGACGTATCAACGACAGATCAACGACAGGCGCCGCACGCCTTCGTGACGCGGTCTCGCGCGGCGTCGACGCGCTTCTTGGCTTCGCCGCACTCGCTGGGGTCCGACAGCTCGCACAGATGAGTGGCCGCGCGCTCCAACGACGCGAGCGCTCGACACGCCGAAGCGCAATCTGCCGTGCTGGTGGAGAGCGAGGTCTCCAGATCGCTCTGCGCGCGTGAGAAATCGCCCTTCGCCGCCATCGCCGGAGTCGGAGGCGCGCCGCCGCTGGTGGAGGGTCCGCGATCGGTCGTGGGCGTCGATGTCGCCGGCGTTGCCGCGTCCTTCGAAGCTGCGGCACACGCGACCAGACCAGAGATCATCCAAGCCGCCGTAATGCGTACCTTCCCCATCGTCTGGTCCAACGTCCTCATCGTGATCACCTTACACGTAGAGGTTGGACCCCGTGCTATCTGACATTCATGGGCGGAACCCTCAGCCCCGAGAAGGATTTCGGCTCGCTCTACGGCGAGGAGAATCGGTGCCCGCACTGCGGCGCGCTCTCACGAGCTTTGCCAGACGACGACTTGCGCTGGGTTTGTGGGGTCTGCGGTGGGCCGCGCGTGTTGGCGAAGGTCAAGATCGGCGCGGACGGCGTCGCTGAGCTGAAGGCCGCCGCGAAGGCGAAGCGTGCATGGGACGGATGGCGCGCGGCGAGCTGGCTGCTCGGGCTCGGGGCTGCGGTCGCGCTGGTGACGGCGCTCGTGATCGGCTCGGCGAGCATGCTCTATGGTGGAGGCGCGGTCGGCGCGGGCGTCTTGATGGCGATCGTGGCGGCGACGTTCTCGCGGAGCGCGCGGCAAGCCAAGGCACGCGCTCGCGGTCACGTCGATCGCGCGTGGGAGCACGCGATTGGGCGGTTGCTCGCCAAGCGCAAAGACACGACCGCGCGAGAGATCGCCGACGAGCTCGACGTGCCCGAAGCCGATGTGGAGGCCGCGCTGACGACGCTGTCGGGGCAAGGCCGCACGCGCATCGATGTCGACAACGACGCGGAGCTCCGCTACCGCAGCGACGATCTTCCCGCGCCGAGTGATGACGAAGAGGAGATCGAGCAAGACGCGCCAAAGCCGCAGAAACGCGCCAAACCGTGACGTCGCGGCCTCATCAAGCGGGCATCAAACGCGCGCTCTCGCACGTCGGGGGATCGGTCGATACAGAGGGTGACGCGGGGCCAGCGAAGTCGCTCGCACACGCGCTGGACGTCACCGGCGCGGAGGGACCTGAGCGGCACAAACTCGCGGACGAGGCCGAGGAGACGTCCAAGGAAGAGGAGATCGATCGCGCGCACGTGCACGGCTTCCACGCGTATCCCGCGCGCATGCACCCGGTCACTGCCGCGAGGCTCGTCACTGCGTTCGCGCCGGAGGGCGGAGTCGTGCTCGATCCGTTCTGTGGATCGGGGACTGTGCTCGTCGAGTCGCTCATCGCAGGTCGTGACGCGCTCGGCACGGATCTCAACCCGCTCGCGGTCCGACTCGCGCGCGCCAAGACCGCGCCTCGAGATGAAGATGCGCGAAGAGCGCTCATTTCAGCCGCCGCGAGCGTTCGCGCCATCGCGGACGAGCGACGCAAGACGAGGGCCGGCGCTACCAAGCGCTACGACAAAGAAGACGCCGCGATGTTCGACCCGCACGTCTTGCTCGAGCTCGACAGCTTGCGCGCCGGCTCGTTCGCGCAGACGGACCCGAACCTCCGCGCGGATCTCTTGCTCGTGCTCTCTGCGATCCTCGTGAAGGTCAGCAGGCGCCGCAGCGATACGGCCACACGCACCGAGCAGAAGCGAATCGCCGCGGGCTACACCGCCAAGCTGTTCTTGCGAAAGGCCGAGGATCTCGCGCGAAGGAGCGCGGCGTTCGAGGCGTTGTTGCCCTCACAAGTGCGGGGGCCTCGCCCACGAGCGCGCGTTCGAGACGACGACGCGACGAGGCTCTCCACGCTCAAGGACGCGTGCGCAGACGTGATCGTCACCTCGCCGCCTTACGCCGCGACCTACGATTACTTGACGCATCATGCGATGCGCCTCCGATGGCTCGAGCTCGACAGCAAGGGCTTGGAGGATCGCGAGCTCGGACCTCGCCGTCGCTATAACGCGATGAGCGGTCCCGAGGCTGAGAGCGCGTGGGTAGACGAGCTATCGCGTTTCTTCTCCGCGGCCGCTCGCGTCGTCAGACCCAAAGGCGCGGTCATCGTCCTCATCGCAGACTCTTCGAGCAACGGCCACGCGCTCCGCGGGGAGGTCCTCGCCGCGGCTGCGGCGCATGAAGCGGGCCTTCGCCCTCTCGCGCGCGCGTCGCAGCAACGACCGGACTTCCACGATCAACGCGCGTTCGCGTCGGCGCCGAGGCGCGAGCACGCTCTGTACTTTCAGCGCCGTTAGCGGTAGTTCGCCGCTCATGGCGACCGTCGTCTTCATGAACGAGAGTGGAAAAGAGGCCGTGCGCGTGGAGGCCGGATCTGGAGACGCCCTCGTGGATCTCTGCGATCAGAGTCGCTCGCCCGTACCTTTCTCCTGCAGGAGCGCGAGCTGCGGCACGTGCCGCATCGTCGTCGAGGTCGGCGCAGACCAGCTCGAAGACCCCAAAGACGAAGAGCTCGACGTCCTCGACGCGTTCGGAAACAAGCCCCCTCGGATGCGCCTCGCGTGTCAGGCGAAGCTCGCCGCGAACGCAACGCTGGTGCAGGTACGACCCGTCAAGGACAGCGAATAAATCCGGCTGGCCTCCACCAAGCCGTGGATCATGCTCTCACCAGCTGCCTTTTGTGCGCGCGAGCGGTTGACGCGAGGTGATTCTCGTGGCTGATTACGCCCGCCGCAAAGCGGCTGTGCTCTTGAAGTCGAAAGGTCCAGTGATGAACAACAAGACGATAGCTTGGGTTTTCTTCGGTGGCTCGCTCGTGATGAGCGCGGCGCTTGGCGTTGTCGCATGTAGCAGCGACAGCAACGTCAACGTGGTCCCAGGCCCAGACGGCTCGGTGAAGGACACCGGCGGCGGTCAAGACACATCGTCGAACGCGGACACGAGCCCTCCTCCGAACGACGGCGGCAGCGCGGAGTGCGGCAAGGCGCCGACGTTCCACCAGACACCAGACGCCGGTCCGTTCTGCCCGTTCCAGCAAGCAGCAGACGGCGGCGCGCTCTTCGGTGACTGCAACCCTGTCGGCAGTCACTGCTGCATCTATTCGCAGAAGAGCGGGCTCCCCTCCTCGTGCAACGCGTCGAATTCGGCGTGCACGGTGGACGCAGGCGCGACGGACTTCCAGTGCGAAGAGACCGCGGACTGCGTCGGCAACAACCAAGTCTGCTGCCTCAGCGGCAGCCTCGCCAAAGACCCCTCGTGCGGCACGTACTTCGGCAGCAAGGTCAACGGCACCACCTGCCGCTCCGCGTGCATGCAGGGCGAGGTTCAGATCTGTGACAACGCGCAGTCCACCTGCCCCATGGGTCAGACGTGCCAGCCCTTCAAGACCAAAGCGGTCGAGATGGGCGGCTGCACCAATTGATGCCCCTTCGGCGATTCGCACGCCCCGGTTGACCATCGGTTGATACATCAAGCAATGAGGCCCGGCGAACACCGGGCCTTTTGCTTTAAGCATGCGCGAGGATCCATTCGGCCATCGCGTCGGCGATTAAGGGCCACTCGGGCTCGTTCAAAATCTCGTGAAGCAAGCCCTCGTACTCGCGCTTCGTTTTGTCTTTGGTTGAAGCAGACTCGTAGAACGCTCGACCGCCTGTGCAATCGACGACAGGGTCTCCTGTCCCGAGCGCGAGATAGAGCGGCAACGTGACCTTGGACGCGTTCGAGAGCGCGGCCTCTTGCGCCTTCACAGTCTCGGTGAACCAACGCGCGGTCGCCTTCTTGAAGACGAGTGGATCGTTGTCGTACTCGTCCGCGAGCTTCTTGTCGTGCGTGAGCGCGCTGCCACCGAGCCCTGATGGGATGCCTAGCTTGGGCACGATGCGTGACGCGATCTTGCCCGCGAGCACCTTCACGAACGGCACCTGCAGCGCGAGCTTGAAGTATGGGTTCGACAGCAACAAGCCCTTGTATTGGCCAGGATCGCGCTCCAACAACGTGGAGGTGACGAGGCCGCCGAAGCTATGCCCGAACAGGAACGCCGGCTTGTTCGGGAAGGTCTCCTTCACCAGCTTCGTGAGCTCGCCAGCGTCGTCCAAGAATTGATCGAACCTGTCGCAGTACCCGCGCGAGCCCTCGGCGCGTCCGTGGCCTCGCAAGTCGATCGCGATCGATCCGATGCCCTTGTTGGCCCACGCCTGTTGCACGTGCGCGTAGCGCTTGCCGTGATCGGCGTAGCCGTGGACGATCGCGACCACAGCGCGCGTGTCCGCGGGAGCCGACGTGAACTGATAGAGCGGCGGGCCAGCATTGCGAGAGACGACACCCTCTGTGTTCTTCACGGTCACGTTTTCGTCCTTGGTTGATATGTCAACGACTGAAGCCCTCGGCGTTCAGGGCCTCACGTAGCGCGGCGATCGCGCGAGCGGCGCGGGACTTGATGGTCCCGAGCGGGACGCCCTCTGCCTCCGCGATCTCGGGGTAGGTCTTTCCCTCGAAGAACGCCACGATCAGCGTGCGCCTCTGCGCCTCTGGCAGTTTGTCGAGGGCGCGTCTGACCCTCGCGCGATCTGCTGCGTCGCCCGCGAGCACTTCGGGCGTGTTGGTGTTCGACTGCTCGGCGGCGCGCGCTTCTCGCCTCGCCAGCGCACCTCTGCGCTCTCGCCTACGCGTGTGGTCGATGCTCGAGTTGCGAACCAGAGTGACGAGCCACGCCGCGACCGAGCCGCGAGCCGCCGTGTACTGCGACGCGCGCTCGCGCACGGTGAGCAGCGCGTCGTGGAGGATGTCTTCTGCCTCCGCACGATCACGCACGATCCGCAGCGCGAGAGGGAACAGCACAGGCATGTATCTGTCATAGAGCTCGCCCACCGCGTCGATGTCTCCGCCCTGGATCCGGGCGAGGAGCTGCGCATCGTCGTCGGCGGACGTCATGAGCCACCAGGCTCAACCGGTGGCCTGCGCACGTCAAGCGCGCTCTTTGCCGCGACTCGTGACACGATCCTTCGATGCGCGTCCTGCTCGTCGCGTCGCTCGCTTCGGTGATCGCCTCCACATCCGTGCCTAGCGTTCTCGGCATGGATCCGCGGACGTTTCGGGCCGAAGGGCACGCGACGAAGAAGGGCGACCGCATCGAACAGGACGGTCCTCGACCGGTCCTCGCCACGCTCGCGCAGACTCACACCGGCGAGCGCGTGATCCTAGACGCCGACTCGCCTGCGCAGGATCGCTTCGACATGCTCCTCGCCGATCGCTCCACGGGGCAGCGCGCGTCGCTCGACCCGCGCTTGCTCAACCTCTTACGCCAGCTCGCCGCCGCTCACGAGGGCGCTCGCATCGAGCTCGTCAGCGGATATCGCAGTCAGAAGCTCAACGAAATGCTCCGCAAGAAAGGGCACCACGTGGCCTCTCACAGTCAGCACTCGCTCGGCAACGCAGTCGACTTCCGAATCATCCCCAAGGACGAGACCGCGATCTCTCCGCGCAAACTCGAGCAGGAGATCCGCGCCCTCGGATGGATCGGAGGCGTCGGCACGTACATGAAATCCGACGACTGGTTCGTGCACGCGGACGTGGGCGGCAATCGCCGATGGGACGGACAATGAAGCGGCTCGCCGTCTATTGCGGATCGGCCCCAGGACGCCGCGCGATCTACATGCAGACTGCACGCGACGTCGGGCGCAAGCTCGCTTCGATGAAGGTGGGCTTGGTCTACGGAGGTGCGCATGTCGGTACGATGGGCGCCCTCGCCGACGCGTGTCTCGAAGCGAGCGGCGAGGTGATCGGCGTCATCCCTCGCGCGCTCGAGCAACGCGAGCTCGCGCATCACGGCGTCACGCAGCTCTTGATCGTGGAGGACATGCACGAGCGCAAGGCGAAGATGGCCGCGCTCGCAGACGCGTTCCTCGCCCTGCCGGGTGGCGCGGGCACCATGGAAGAGCTCTTCGAGATGTGGACGTGGTCGCAGATCGGTCTGCACCAGAAGCCCTGCGCGATCTTGAACCTCGAAGGGTTCTACGATCCGCTCCTGATGCAGGTGGAGCGAATGGTCGACGAGGGGCTCATGCAGCCCAACGTGCGCGACATGCTGCGCGTCGGCCGCACGGTGGACGAAGCGCTAAACGCGTTATCGCTACTTGGTAAATAGCGCAGAGGCGCCGATGCCTGCGCCGTGCGTGGCCTTCACGACGTACTTCGCGGGCACGCTGATCGGGACGGGCAACCTGTAGCAGTTGCCCTTTCCGCCAAGCGAGGACTGCGATCCACCGCCGCCGTCGCGCATCAGCACGCCTTGCACTCCGGGGAGCTGCGTCGTGGCGACGAGGGCGATGTCGACCTCTTGAATCCCGATACCGACGGCGAGCACCGTGTAGCACTTGCCGGGTTGGAGGGTCAGCGGGATCTCTTGGATCTGCCCTTCTTGGAAGTTCGCGGCGTTGATGTTTCCTTCACGCGTCATCCCCGCGGCTTCGGTGTTCGCGAAGTTGCTGAGCGGAAATGTCGCGGCACCCGCGAGCATCGGATCGATCGGCTGCGCGGGCGGTCCGCTCGGAGGAGCGCCGCCGAAAGCGGGTTGCTGAGGAGGCTGCTGTGGGTTGCCCGAGCCAGTCGCGGGCGCCGTCGGAAACCCCGTGGGAAATCCGGTCGGCATCGGAAACGGCCACGCTGGCGTGCCAGACGCCGTTGGCTGCGGCTGTCCTGTTGGTTGCGGCTGCGGCTGCTGCGCGGTTGGCTGCGGCTGTGGGTATTGCGGCTGCGGCTGCTGCTGTGGGTAGCCGTTGTTGTATGTCGGTTGTGGCTGAGCGGGATAGCCGTTGGGATATCCCTGCTGCGGGTATCCCTGTTGCGGATATCCCTGTTGCGGATAACCCTGTTGCGGATAGCCCGTTTGCGGATAACCGCTTTGCTGCGGCGGCACATAACCTACTTGCCCTGGGCCAGGCGTGGTGGGCTGGGACTGCCCTCCGCACGCGAAGAAGGGAACGAGCACAGCGGTCAAACCGAGAGGAAAAAGAGCCTTGCGCATGTCGAGCACACTACGACAGAGATCGCGCCCTCGCTGGGTGATTTCGCGCGAAATGACGAACTGAGGCCGGCTGTTCGCACGGGCGTCGAGAACGCGCGGTCACGATCGCGCGCTTGTTAGCTTCGCAACTACAGGTGCCTGGCGCTTGTTAGCTTTGCAACTACAGGTGCCTGGAGCTTGTTAGCTTGCTATCCAAGCGCTCCTTGTCGCGCTCCGATCCGTGGTAGCAGGGCGTTTCATGGAGTCACAGCTCCGAGAGCTGCTCGATTTGGTGACGCGCTGGGTGCACGTCATCGCGGGCATCATGTGGATTGGCAACTCGCTGCTCTTCAACTGGCTCGATCGAAACCTCGAGAAGCCGACCGCGGACGAGCAGAGCGCGGCGAAGGCCAAAGGGGAGGTGCTCGAGGGTCGCATCTGGCTGCTTCACTCGGGCGGCTTTTACGACGTCGTCAAGAAGCAGCTCGCCCCAAACTCGCTGCCCGCGGCGCTGCATTGGTTCAAGTGGCAGAACTTCTCTACTTGGGCGAGCGGCATTGGGCTCTTGGTCATCGTCTATTACTCGGGAGGCGCCGCGCTCCTCGTCGACGCGCAAGTCGCCAAGCTCAGCCCGTTCATCGGTGTGACGATCGGCGTCGCATCCATCGTGATGTCGTGGTTCTTCTACGATCTGTTGTGGCTCTCGCCGCTGCGCAATCGCGCTTGGATCGCCGCCACCCTGTCGTTCTGTTGGATCGGTTTCGTGGCCTATGGTCTCGCGCATCTCTTGTCGGGCCGCGCCGCGTTCATCCACGTCGGCGTGATCCTCGGGACGATCATGACGGGCAACGTTTGGTTCGTGATCGTGCCGAGTCAGCGTGAGCTCGTGGCCGCGACACAAGAGGGCCGCGCGCAAGAGCCAGCGATTGGACTGCGCGCCAAGCAGCGCAGCATCCACAACAACTATATGACGTTCCCGCTGCTGTTCGTGATGATCAGCAATCACTTCCCCAGCACCTATGGCACCAAGGTCAATTGGATCATCTTGGCGGTGCTCTCGATCGGTGGGGCGCTCGTCCGGCACTTCATGAACATTCGATTTTGGTACGGCGCGTGGGGCCCCGCGATGACCGCCACGATCGCGGCGACGTTGGGAGCTCTCTTCTTCCTCACTCGCCCGCCGCCGCGCGTGACCACGGACAGACAAGTCTCGTACGCTGACGTGCGATCCATCGTCGAGCTGCGGTGCTTGCAGTGTCACTCCGCCAACCCGACAGACGACACGTGGCGCGTGGCCCCGAACGGCGTGATGTTCGACACGCCCGATCGAATGGCGATGATGGCGCCGCGCATGAAAGAGCGCGCGTGCGTCCAGAAGACCATGCCGCTCGGCAACAAGACGAACATGACCGACGAAGAGCGCGCGGCGCTCGAGAAGTGGGTGGACGAAGGTTCCCCGACTCAATAGGTGTTATCGTTTCGGCCATGCGTGTAGTCCTCGCGATGGCGATCCTTCTTGTCGTTGGTGGCGCGTGTGGCGGTGACGACGCGGTCGTCCCGAACACCGCGTTCGACGCGGCCGTCCATGACTCCACGCTCCCGGTGGGCGACTCGCAGAGCGACATCCAGGCGGCTGACGTAGCAGTCGACGCACCAGATGCGCGCGGGCTCCACGTCGAAGGCAACAAGCTCGTCGATCATGGGAAGGTCGTTCGGCTGCTCGGCGTCAATCATTCCAGCGGTGAATATGCCTGCGAGCAAGGCTTCGGCATCTTCGAGGGGCCGACGGACGACACCCTCGTGACGCCGATGCTCACATGGAAGGCCAACACGGTTCGCGTGCCGCTCAACGAGCAATGCTGGTTGGGGATCAACGGCGTCAAAGCCCAATACGCGGGCAAGAACTATCAAGACGCGGTGGCGGCGCTCGTGTCCGTCTTGCGCAAGCACAACATGTACGTGATCTTGGACTTGCACTTCGGCGCGCCGGGCACGCACCTCGCGGACGCGCAGCAGCCGATGCTCGACGCCGATCACGGACCCGACTTCTGGAAGGGAGCCGCCGCGGCTTACAAGGGCGACCTTGGCGTCATCTTCGATGTCTTCAATGAGCCGTACCTCGACGCGAGCAACATCTCGGGCGGCACTGATCCGTGGACGTGCCTGCAGAACGGCTGCACGGCGAAGCTGCAGCGCGGCTCGACTGGCAACTATCAAACGGCGGGGACTCAGTCATTGGTAGACGCGATCCGCAGCACTGGCGCTGAGAACGTGATCATGATCCCCGGCCTCGCCTACACGAGTGATCTGTCGGGCTGGCTCACTCACGAGCCGAAGGATCCAAAAGGCAACATCGCCGCGAGCAATCACCTCTACAACTTCAACGGCTGCCCAGACACCACTTGTTGGGACTCTCGCTACAAGGCCATCGCGCAGACGGTCCCGCTCGTGACCGGTGAGAACGGCGAGGACGATTGCGCGCACGGGTTCGTCGACGGGTACATGGGTTGGGCGGACTCGCTCGGTACTTCGTATTTGGGTTGGACCTGGAATACTTGGGATTGCAAACAAGGGCCCGCGCTGATTACCGATTATCAAGGCACCCCCACCGCGTTCGGCCAAGGCCTCATGAAGCACCTGCAAGGGCTGTAGACACGCGCGACCCGTGGTAGTCGTCTGAGCCATGCTCAACGCGTACATCTCGGGAACCGGCGGGTACGTCCCTCCGCGCGTCGTCACCAATGACGATCTGCGCACTCAGTATGGCATCGACACGACGCACGAGTGGATCCTCCAGCGCACTGGCATCGAGGAGCGTCGCTTCTCGGAGGTAGGTGTCGCTACGAGCGATCTGGCGGTGCACGCGACGCACCAAGCGCTCGAGCGCGCGAAGCTCGAAGCGAAGGATCTCGACATGATCCTCTTCGCTTCACTCTCACCAGACATGCATTTTCCTGGCACCGGACCGATCCTCCAGAAGAAGCTCGGCTTGACCGAAGGGCCCGACGCGAAGTTCGTCCCCTGCATGGACATCCGAAACCAGTGCTCCGGATTCTTGTATGGGCTCGCGACCGCGACCTCCATGGTGCAATCGGGCGCGCTCAAGCACGTGCTCGTCGTCGGCGCAGAGACGCACTCGGCGGCGCTCGACTTCTCGACGCGTGGACGCCAAGTGACCGCGCTCTTCGGTGACGGCGCGGGAGCTGTGATCGTGAGTCCCACGACAGAGAATCGCGGCGTGCGCAAATGGGTGTTGGGCGCGGACGGCCGCGGCGTGGATGCGCTGAAGCTCGCGCTCTGGGACATCCGCAAGCGGCCGTACGTCGATCAAGACTCGAACGGCAACGGCACTGTGCCGCCC
>JANYHY010000527.1 GCA_025362165.1 Myxococcales bacterium
CTAGGAAATCGGCGGGAGCTGATTTCGGGGGCAAAAGGGGGCGGAGCCCCCGGGACCGTCTAGTACCTCGGCGCAGCGGAGCTGCGGAATTCGACCTGTCGAATTCTCTGTGACGAGGTACTAGTGGAGAATCGGCGCGCCGTTCGGCGGCTTGATCGTGCTGCTCGGCTGCGGTGCGGCGCTTGGCTGCGATGACGGCGCGCTCGTAGGCTTCGATGAAGGCGCGGCGCTCGGCCTCGGCGACGCAGATGAAGGGGGAGCGCTCGGCGTCGGCGGAGGTGTCGGGCTGGAGATCTGGGAAGCAGAGGGGGAAGCAGAGGGGGAAGCAGAGGCCGTCGCGGTGAGTGGTTGGACCACAGGCGGCGAGACGCCACGCCCGGGTCGGACTGCGAGGATGATGACCACGCCCGCGATCGCAGCGGCGAGCAACGAGTAGAGAGCGACGCGGCGGTTGGGCGCGCGCGGCGCGGCGTTGGTGTCTTTTGCGACCGGACCCTCTGTCTGCGCGCGCGGAGGATCGCCCGTCGTCGGCAACGCAGGAACCGTGGGGGACAGCCCGACCGGCGGACGCAGACTCGGCGTTCGCCGCTGGCGATCGGACGGCGCACGCGCGAGGTTGGAGATGCGCATCAGTCGGATGTTCGAGTCTCGCGGTCCGAACGGGGCGATGGCCGCGGCGAACTCGGCGACGCTCGCGAAGCGATCTTCCACCTGCAAAGAGAGCGCCTTCTCGATCGCTTGCTCGAGCTCCGCTGGGCCTGTGACTCCGATCGCGGCGAGCCGCAAGAAATGGCCTCCGAGCACCTTCGCGCAGATCTCGGGGTAAGTCTTGCCCGCGTACATCGGCACGCCGGCGATCGACTCCCAGAGGATCATCCCAAGCGCCCAGACGTCCGAGCGCGCGTCCACGTCACGCGAGGCGCGCATCTGTTCGGGAGACATGTACCCAGGTGAGCCGAGCACCGCGCTCGTCGTCGTCACCGCGCGCTGCGAGTCCGGCGCGGCGTCGAACACCTTCGAGATCCCGAAGTCGAGCACCTTGATGTGGAGCTCTCGTGCGGAGTCCTCCGCCACGAACAGGTTCGACGGTTTGAGATCGCGGTGCACGATCCCGACCGCGTGCGCTGCAGCGACCGCCTCGCACGCTTGCAACATGAAGTCGACGGCTTGCTCGATGGTGAGGGCGCCTGCGCGATCGATCAGCGCGCCGAGATCTTCGCCGTCCAGCTTCTCCATCACCATGAACGGCATGCCGTCTTCGGTGGTGCCGACGTCGAGCACGCGCGCGACAGCGTCGCTCTTGATCTTCACGGAGGTGCGCGCCTCGGAGACGAAGCGACGCGAGATCTCGGCGTCCGTGGAGCGCTTCTTGTGTAAGAGCTTGATCGCGACGCGCTCGCGCAGCGCGACGTGCTCAGCCTCGTAGACGACGCCCATACCGCCCTCGCCGAGCACGCGCTCGACGCGGTATTTGCTGGCGATCATCACGCCGCTCGCAAGGCGTTCACTCGAAGGCGCGTCGCTCACGTCGGCGGAACCTTACTCGATGTTGCGTTATGATGCCCGCCGATGCGCGCGCTCGGTGCCCTCGGGTTGTGTGCCGTCCTGTCGGTCGGCTCCTCAGCGCTCGCCCAGTCGCCAGATGCGCTGATCGACGAGGGGGTCACGCTACGAGAGCAAGGCAAGGATCAGGAAGCGCTCGATCGTTTCACGCGCGCGTGGGCGACGACTCCCTCATCACGCGCGAGAGCGCAAATGGCGCTGGCCGAGCAGGCGCTCGGACGATGGCCGCTAGCAGAGGCGCACCTCGAAGAGGCGATCCGCTCGCAAGATCCGTGGATCGTCAAGAACCGGCCGGCACTCGAGGGCGCTCTCGCGACCGTGCGTACGCACCTCGGCGATCTGCTCGTGGACGGCGCGCAAGAGGGCGCAGAGGTCTCGATCGACGGCACGAAGGTGGGCTCGCTGCCTCTGTCGTCGGCGCTTCGGCTCGAGGTCGGCTCGCACGTGCTCGTCGTGAAGAAGGACGGCTACTTCGCTTTCGAGCGAAGCGTTCGCGTGTCGAACGAAGCGCCATCGCGGGAGCACGTCGAGTTCGTGCCGCAGTCGCACGACACACCGCCTCCGCGCGATCCCGCGGTAGCGCCACCGAACCCGCCGCGTGACCAACAGGCTATGATTCAGCCGCCTCCGAGCGATACGGGGAATCTACAACGAACCATCGGATGGGTGTTCCTCGCGGCCGGCGCGCCGTTCTTGATCACTGGGTTCGTCGGCGTGGCGGGACGCGCGTCCGCCATCTCGCAGTACAACGACAACCGCGGATGCCCCGGGATCGATCAATCCAATCAGTCACCGCAGTGCCAGTCGCTGGTCGACTCGGCGAACGGCTGGCGCACTGTTTCGATCGTCGGCTTCACGGGCGCCGGAGTCATGATCGCGGGGTCGCTCGTCGTCATCCTGACAGCGCCTCGTGCGCCCGCTCCACGCGTCGCGTGCTCACCGTCCTTCGGTGGAGTCGCGTGCGCCGGAGTCTTCTAGGCGTTCTCGCGCGCCGCGGACGCCGAAGATCTGCTCGCCGATCACGATCGGTCCGAGGAGTACGCTCGCGAGGATCGCGGCGACCAACAGCGCAGTCTTGTCATCGTCGCTCTCGCGCTCGATGAGCCACACTTGTTTGCACCTGCGCGCGAGCGCTCCCATTCCGCCCATGCGGCTCGCGCGCTCGGCTGCCTCTGCGCGGGACCAGTCGGTCTCGTCTGCGGGGCGTGACCACGCGCTGCGCGTGCCACCTGCGATCGCGCTCTTTGCCACGACCACGCGCGCGAAGTCGACCGCCGGGAAGTCCGTCTCGTAACGCTTGCTCACTGTGAGCCCGAGTGTCGTGTCGAAGAATCGCTCTGCCTGTTGCCGCCAGCTCGCGAGCTCCACGCGAGCGTCTCGGCGCTGCGCGAATACGAGCAACGCGCTCTCCGGAGGCTGAAATACAGCGCCGTTGCGCAACACGCCGTTCGCGTCCAGCTGTTCTTCAGTCACGCGAACGCCCGCCGAAAGCGTCGCGCAGCGTTCGCGCGCGTCGCGTCCTCGAGGGTCGCCGCGTCGATGCCGCGCAGCTCCGCGACGCGCTTGGCCGTGTGCACGACATACGCGGGCTCGCACGGCTTGCCGCGCATCGGCACTGGCGCAAGGTAGGGACTGTCGGTCTCGACGTGCACGCGATCGATGGGTGCCTTCTGCGCGACCTCGTGGACGCCGTGAGCAGTCTTGAAGGTGACGATGCCGCTGAAAGACACGTCGAAGTCCATGTCCCACGCGCGCTTGGCGAACGCGAGGTCTTCGCTGAAGCAGTGGATGATGCCTCCGACATCGCGCGCGCCCTCGTCCTTCAATGCTTTGAGCGTGTCCTCGGCGGCTTCGCGCGTGTGGATGACGATGGGCTTGTGCACCTCTTTCGCGAGCCCGATCAGTCGCGCGAACGCAGC
>JANYHY010000587.1 GCA_025362165.1 Myxococcales bacterium
AACTCAGGATATGGGCCTGCACCCTATTTGGCATTCGACGCGAGCCCTGAGCGGACTCCTATTGGCATATCCCGTCGGCGCCGCGCTCACTGCGATCGCGGATCGTTGAGGGCTCCGAAAACGATTCAGTCGTCGAGCGGCAACCGGAGCACTCGCGCGACGAAATCCGTTTTGGAGGACGTGTAACGCTCTCTCTGATCTCGATACTTCTCCGCGAGATCTCGCTTCAGCTGTTCGTACTCGTGCGCGAGCTCTGGGTGTCGGCGGAGCTTGTCTCTGAAATTCAAGTAGTCATTCCAAAGCTCGCCACCGTGCACCACCAAATGCAAGTGATGAGTCCTGACGAAGCGCTCGAGCTTCAGAAGAAATCGACGACCCACGATCTTCGCGTTCACTTCGGCAGGAAACTCCCACTCATCCGCGATCAGCCTGGGCACACAAACGTCCGCGTCTTTCAGGGTTCTCGTCCCCACCAACAAATCAATCACAGGCTTCGCGGACAAACCGGGCACTGAAGTAGACCCAATGTGCTCAATCCCAAGGGAGAGCTCCCCCAACAGCGAGCTCACACGCGCGCGCGCACTCTCGAAGCTCGCAGTCCAAGCCAAATCATAGGGGACGACGACCACCTCATCGGTCATTCACCCAGCGTACCTCCCCCAACACAACAATGACATGAGTGTCCGCGCGCACGAGCAAGATCGTCAATCAAAGCGGAAGTCGATAACCGACAGTGAGTCCAATCTCGAACGCCACCACTGCCCCGGACAAAGTCGGGCAGTCGCCAATGGAGGAGCACGAAAGCTCGAGATCGTGGGTAGGCAACACCCACAAATCACCGCGGCCGACGACACCAAATACGAAGTGGTCATTGAGCAGCCAATCGGCGCCAGCCTGCAATCCTGTCGCGAACCCTTCGGTGCGGATCGTCACCTGACGACTACCCAATATGGCTGGCTTCGGTTGGCCGACGTCCGTGTTGAAGCGATCACCAACGATCACTTCGCCCGCGTGTAAGCCTACCCAACCTTCGAGCCAACGATAATGGAGCGGGATCCAACGCGCCTCGACTCCCCAATACCAATAGCTGCGCGAGTGCGTCCGCGGGAGGCCCGAGGTGCCGCCATATTGTGTGTCGGAAGTGGGGCGTGGGCCGAAGAGGATGCCTGCGCCGAAGGCCCAATTTTTTTGGACGCGAAAGATGACGTCGAGCCCGGTCTCGATGGTCGCGTCGCCTTTTCCGATCGAGCCGAGGAACGTGCTGCCACCGCGTTGCGACTGGGAGATCGGCGCAGAGGGCAGACCGATGATGCCCGCTTGGAGCATCGCGACCGTGTGTGGCTTCGCGAGCAAGCGATCGTAAGCGGCTTGCTCGTCCGCGACCGCGACGCTCGCGGACATGATGGTGCCCACCACGATCGAGACGCGGAACATCACATCCATTTGCCACCATCCACGGCTGGCGGTGGCTCCACGCCCGGTGTCGAGACCACGAGCGCGCGCGTCGCCTTGACGAGCACGCCATCGACTCTCGCGCTGAACATGACGTCGAACTTGCCGGGATCGAAGAGCGTGAGCGTCGCGTGCAGCGCACCCGCAGCGTCGACCGTCATCGGCAGGTGAGTGTTCGGCGCGAGACCAGGACCCGTGACGAGCAGCTCTGGATCCGTCGGTGCGGTCTTCGGCGCGCCACCAGCCGCGAACGCGTGCGCGACGACGTCGATCGGTTGCCCGACGTGAGGCTTCTGCGTCGTCACCTCGAGCGTCGCGCGAGGCATCACTGGTACCACGCCTTGCTGTCCCGACGCGGTCGGGTGCGGGCTCGTGCCCGAGTCGCTCGCTGGTCCCGCGTCTAGCGTGGTCGTCCCTACGAGCTCGTTCATCAGCTGCGTCGCGGTCGTGTCCTGCGGATCCAGCTGGTGCGCGAGCTTGGCAAGCGCGGCTGCCTTGTCTCGGTGGTTCGAATACTTCTCGCCCAGAGCAGCCTTCACGAGCTCGTCGGTCGCGCGCGCGCGGACGTCCAACAGCCGCGCGTCGTTCGGCCATTTCTGCAAGCCATCTGTCGTAATCTCGAGGACGTTGTCGCCAGGCGGCGCGTCCCACTGCTGCTTCTTCAACGCCTCATTGGCGCGATCGACCGCGTGATCGAGCGAGTTGTCCTCGGCCGCTTGGCCTACGAGCCCCAACTTGTACGCGATGGTCGCCGAGCCCACCACTCCGACGAAGAAGCACGCGACGAAGATGAACATGGCGCGCGAGCGAGCACGACGTGCTCGCTCTGGACGCGGCGACTCATCCTCCTCATCAGCCTCGGCAGGGTGAGACGGCTGCGAGCTTCTGACTGCGACGCGCGGAGGCGGATCGCTCTGCACGACCGATGGTGGCGCAGGCGTCGGCGGGAGGGCGATCGCGAGCGGCGCCGACATCTGCGTTCGAGCCACCGAAGGCGTCGGTTCGAGCTTTGGGGGCGCGACGTCATCGAGAGTGATCTCCACTCCAGAAGGGCGCGGAGGAGCACGCATGTGTACGGGCACAGCCGCGAGCGGCTGCGTGGTGGTGGGCATCGCCACGGGCTTGGTGGTCGGCGCGGGTGGCTCGGCCGAGAGTCGCGCGACGATGTCTGGTGTGAGCTCGAGCTGTTTGGTGCGTTGCATCGGCGCGAGCTGAACCGAGCCACTTGGACGCGATCCGAGCAGCATCGGCCGCGCGACGAGCTCGTCCGCCGACAGCCCCGCCGCCTTGGCCGCGTCGAGGAGCGCTCGCCCCAAAGCTCGCGCATCCGACTCGCGCGTCATCGGATCCTTCGCGAGGTTCTTCATGATCACATTCGCGATCGGCTCGGGCACATAGGAGGAGCGCGCGATCGATCTGAGCTGCGGCGGAGCGTCGTGGATCTGCTGCACCAAGAGCGCGACGGCCTGGTCGCCCTCGAAGGGCGTGCGGCCCGACAACATCTGAAAGAGGAGCGTCGCGATGCCGTAGACGTCGCCCGCGGGGCCGACCTGCTCGCCCTGCGCGCCCTCTGGCGAGATGTAGCGTGCTGTGCCGAAGATCAAACCGGCAGCCGTGGCCATCGACTGCTCGCCCCAATTGAGCCGCGCGATGCCGAAATCCAGCACCTTCACGAAGTCCGGGTCCGCGCCGCGTCGCACGAGCATGACGTTCTCGGGCTTCAGATCGCGGTGCACGATCCCCTGCGCGTGCGCCTCACCCGCCGCGTCGCAGATCTGCAGCGCGATGTGAAGCGTGCGTGGAAGGTCCATCGCGCCGCCAGCCGCCGCGAGCGCGCTCTGCAGCGACATGCCGTCGAGGAACTCCATCGCGATGTAGAGCGAGCCGTCCGGGAGCTGCCCCGCGAGGTGCACGTGCACGACGTTCGGATGCTGTAGACGAGAGGCGACCTTGGCCTCACGGTGAAATCGAGAGACGAGCTGCTCGTTCGCGGAGAGCTCTCGATGGAGGATCTTCACGGCGACGTCGCGGTCGACCCCCTTCTGGTACGCGCGGTACACGCGCCCCATGGCGCCAACACCCGCGAGCTGTTGGAGCTCGATGTGATCGAGGATCGTTCGCCCCAAGTAGCCGTCGGGCGCCTGCTGTGCCTTCTGCGCGCTCGCCGCGTTCGTCAGGGGAGTCCCGTCGTCTGGACAGAACAACGCATCGGACGCGAAGCTCACCCCGCACGACGGGCATACCTTCTCAGGCCGTTGTCGGTTCTCGGCGGAACCAGATTGCACGCGTGGAGCGTACCACGCATCCCAAACCGAAGCGCTTGCGGTCCGCCGAGAGGCAAGCGACGATGACCGCAATGCTCCAGGCAGACCTGCTCTCGCAAATCCCGCTGTTCGACAGCCTTTCGGACGAGGACCGCGAGGCGCTCGGCAAGCGGCTGAACGAGCGGCCCTTCAAGGCTGGCGAGAGCGTGTTTGCCAAAGGCGACAAGGGCTCGGCGATGTACATCGTGCTCTCAGGCGCCGTGCAGATCTTCTTGCCGCCGCCAGACAAGGACACGCCGCGCGTTACTCTCAAGGACGTCCGAACTGGGGAGTATTTCGGAGAGCTCTCGCTGTTCGATGACAAGCCGCGCTCTGCGAGCGTCGAGGCGACGGTCGACACCGTGCTGCTCGAGCTCACGCGCGACGAGCTCGGCGAGCACCTCTCGAAGAGCAAGAACGCAGCGCTCGCGATCTTGAGCGAGATGGCCGAGCGCCTCCGCGAGACGAACGCGATGCTCAGCCAGCGCGCGGCGAAGGACGTCGTCAAAGAGATCGAGGAGAACCTCACCTGGGGTCAACGGCTCGCTGACAAGGTCGCCGAGCTGAACGGAAGCTGGGCCTTCATCCTGTTCTTGCTCGGCCTGACTGCGAGCTGGTCAGTGCTGAACCTCGCTCTCGGAGATCCGGACAAGGGCGGTCACGCCTTCGACGGCTACCCGTTTCAAGCGTTCAACCTGCTGCTCGCGATCCTGGTCGCGCTCCAAGGACCGCTGATCGTCATGAGCCAGAACCGCCAGACGATGAAAGACCGCGCGCAAGCCGAGACCGACTTCCGCGTGAACCTGAAGAACGAGGTCGGTATCGAGCAGATCGCGCGCGAGCTCTCCGCGTTCCGCGCCGAGACGATCAAGCGCCTCGACGTGGTGGAGCGCCTCGGTCGCAACGAGCGCGTACGCACGGAGATCACACCGAAGACTCCGGGCGGCCCGCTCAGCAGCGGCGGCACCGCCTGACCAGGAGCGTTGCGCGACGCGCGACGTGGTGATACCGAACAGTCGTCGAGGACGCGGGGAAGTCGGTGAGAGTCCGACGCAGTGCCGCTGCTGTAACCGAGCGTTCGCTCGGAAGCCAGAACGCCGCCCCTCGATGCGCTCGCTCAATGCATGCATGATGCACGCACGCGGTGGGCGCCCTCCGAACGCCGCGCGCGCCACGCGGCAAGTGAGCTTCGCCGATGAGGTGGCTGTCGTTTCTAGCGCTCGCGCCGCTTTGTGGATGCGCTGCTTCGTCGGGAGACGCGCAGAAAGACGCGGGGATCTTCATCGGAGATGCCGACCTGCTCGGTGACACGAGCGTCCCCGTGCGTGCGGACGCATCTTCCTATCCGCTCCCCGACGGCGGGACCGTACGCGCCGATCGCTTCGTCACGCGCGTCGTCTCGTTTGCTCCAGGAGACTGCGCGGGGTTCGGTGCAGAGAAGCTGCCCGACGTCGTGCTCGGTCCGCCCGAGGGCGCTGGAACGTCGCAAGGTTCGACCGACGTCGTCTCGCTCGGGCACCTCGGCACGATCGTCCTCGGCTTCGCGCCCAACGCGATCGTCGATGGACCCGGTCCCGATTTCGTCGTGTTCGAGAACGCGTTCTACGTCGCGGGCAATCCTGCCAACGTGTACGCCGAGCCAGGTGAGATCTCCGTCAGTGAAGACGGCGTCGCGTGGTCGACATGGCCATGCACGACGACCAAGTCTCCGTTCGCGTCTACGTGCGCGGGCATCCATCCGGTGATGTCATCGTCGACGAACAACGTCTCGCCAATCGACTATCCATCATGCGGAGGCGACGCCTTCGATCTCGCCGATCTGGGGCTGAAACACGCCACATTCGTGCGCGTGCACGACATCGGTTGGCAAGACTGCCCCAGCGATCCAAACAAGAGGACGACGACGAACGGGTTCGACCTCGACGCGATCTCGATCTTGAACGCCGAGAAACCTTAAGGCTTCGCGAGCAGCGCCTTCACCTGTGCGAGCCATTTGCCGCCGAGCGCTGGCTGGACCATCTTCACGTAAGACGCGAAGCCACGGAGGTAGGCCTTGAAATCCGTGTGGACGCCTGCGGGCTCCTGCGTCGCGAACTTTGCGGCCTCTGCGGCCAAGCCGTGCTTGTCGCAGTTGTTCAAGATCGCGCGGAAGCGCTGGCGGTCGCGGCGCGGGATGAACATCCCAGAGTTGACGACGATGCCGGTCACGCGCTGCTGCGTCTTGTTGCGGAGCACGCGACGCTTCTTCACGTTCTCCGTGAACCCCTCCTGCTGGCAGATCTGATCGACCCACCACAAGAAGCGACCGAGCGTCGCTGGCTCGCTCTTGAAAGAGAACGTGAGGTCATCCGCGTAGCGCGTGTATTGTGCACCTGATTTCTTGGCGAGCGCCAAGAGGCGTGAATCAAGCCTCCTGCACGTGAGGTTCGCGATCGCCGGTGACGTCGGCGCGCCTTGCGGCATCACGCCCGGCCACGCGACGACTCCATCCGCGAGCACTGGGCGGTACGTGCAGAGCGACGCGAGCAGCTTGCTGACGTCGCCGTTGTAGCCCATCTCGTTGAACACACCTTGCACGCGCCTGAAGTGCACGGACGGAAAGAAGTCGACGAGATCCAGCTTCACGACGAGCGCTGCACCCTCGTGAGGCTTCGCGTTCGTCACGGTCGAGCGGCCTTTGACGAAGCCGTGCGCGGAGGGGTGCGCGGGCAGCTTGTCGAGGATCTCGCGAAGGATTGCGCGCTGCACTTTTCGCAAAGGCGCGCGAGGCGCGGCGATCGCGCGCTTGCCGCCGGTCGCTTTGTCGATCTCGAACTCCACGTAGGGTGCGCCTTTGCCTGTGCCTGCGCGCTGGAGCTTCACACAAGCGGCTGCGTCCACGATGCCGAGGAGCGCGAGCACGTCCGCGACCTTCACGAGCGACGGCAGGTTGCGCTGCGCGACGACGTCGGGCTTGCCCTTGTGCTTGTACTTGCGGTGGTAGATCCCGAAGGACCAGCCCGTCGGGTTCCATGCGCCTGGCGTCGTGCTCTTGATCTTCGCGCGCGCGCTTGGGGTGTAGCGCGAGTCTCGGAGGGCGACGTCGGAGAGCTCGAGGCGGCGCACCGACTTGCGTGCTGCGGAGCGCGTCGTCGGATCAGGATCCTTGACGACCATCCGCAGGTAGCGGCCCGCTTTGCTGCGCGCCATCAAGAGATCGATCGTCTGTACTGCCTTCAGTCGCACGCGCGGATCGCGGCTCCGGAGATGAGCCTCCAAATCAGGCGGAATCGTGCCGCTCGAGGCGACGTAGAAGCGCGCGACCTCGTACTCGGCGAGCCCCTTGTAGCGCTTGAGCAGGCTCTGAATCTTCGGTCGATTGGCGAGCGGATCTCCCAAGAGCGGCTTCAGATCGAAGAGCAGGTGTCCGAGACTTTGGCCTTGCATGGTGTGTGGGATCTCGGAGTCGCCGGCTACTTTCACATCAGAGAAACTCGGGGTGCATGAAGGCTGCAGCGCACCCCGGGCTTTTTCGTTCTTCAGTGCGAGACGGGTTCAGCCCCGACGTAACGTCGAGGACGGAAGGCTAGCTTTGCGACGACTCCGAGACACGATCGAGTGTATCGAAGTTCGTTGGGAGAGGAAGAGTCTCGGAGCGTCGGCTACTTTCGTACAGAA
>JANYHY010000593.1 GCA_025362165.1 Myxococcales bacterium
GCGGCGTCTTGATAACGGTGTTGAGTGGAATCGCCGTCGCGTCCGGAGGCCTCTACATGTTGGGCGAGATAGTCAGCCTCAAAGGCTCGAGTGAGGGCACCGCGATCGCCTTCGATCTCGTTCTCGGCGGCCTCGCGACGGCGGCGGTCCTTGGGGTTCCCATGATCATCATCGGCAAGCTAAGAGTGCGTCCCACGGTCACCGTGTCCGCGCGTGCCGTCGGGCTCGGTCTGTCCTTTTGAATGGGCACACGCGCCGATTTATCGAGCGGTCCTTCCCCTAGCTAGGGTCGGTATTCAACACCTAGGTGCAGCGCGCTTGGGACCTGCGGTCGGACGGCTTTGGAGTCCGGGATCGATTTCGGAGCCGGAGTCGCGATCGATATCGCCTTGAGCGGCAACTCCTTGATCGGTGGTGTTTCCCATTTGGCGCGAGTTTCGGCGATGGTACATATACGCCGGTGGCGGCGACCCCACTCATGGATGGCGGCGCGCCGCTGAGTGATTGGTTCGCGATGGGACTCGCGCCCTGACTCAATCGAGTATGAAACGACCGTGTGTGTTCACGAGACCTCGCGGCGCTCTACTCTTTTGCGCGGCGTGCGTCGCTTGCGAGCCTGCGGCTCATTTCTCGGCGGAGCTCGCGCCCGATTTTCACGCTCCGCATACCGTGTCGATCTTCGGCGTCTTCAGTGATGGGCGAATGAACGAAGGCGTTTGGGAAGACATGGGCGCGGGCATCTCACCCTCGTTCGGCGAGCCGCTGTGCCCTGTCGGTTATGGGCCAGTGATGAAAGAGGGCGAGCCTGTGATGATGGCCGCCATCGAGAAGACCATGCGCGAAGAGGGACTCAGTGACGAGGTCTTCGAGAAGCTGTCACCCAAAGCCGAAGGCGAGTTCGTCGTCGTGATAACCGTCTATCGCTTCGTTCCTCAGAAGAAATCGGACACGAGCGGTCAGTCGAGCACGACTCCCATGCCTTCCATGGGTGGAGGTGGTCGCGGACGCGGCGGAATGGGTCGCGGCATGGGAGGCGGCGGATCCGGGCGAACAACGGAGACTGTCGAAGACCGCGTGCTCGAGATCACGCTCTCCGCTTACTCGGTGGCGCTCCATCATTTGGTCGCGCAGATGAACATGCGTTACTCCGGAGCGGACAACGACGAGGCCATGACCACACTCAAAGCGAACGTGCAAAGAGTGCTAGGTCCAGCGCATTGTATGGGTTGGAAATGGTGAGTGGCTCAATGGAGGTTGGCGACCGTGAGCGCGCCGTCCTCGAGCATGACTCGGCGACATCGAACGGCCACGTCGGCATCGCGTTCCTCTGAGCAAGCGCCTCGGGCCGCTGGGAGCGTAATCGCCAGGCCGTGGGACCGTGGACGACTCGGTATTGGGCAATCGGCGGACGCAGCACATATCGAACTAGCGCCTCGCGACCTGCGTCGTCGCCGGCGCCCGCACGCGTGGCCGCGGCGATCCTGCGGCGCTCGTCGTCACGCCGACTCGTTGGTACGCCTCGTTCGGCGGGACGTTCTGACGGTCATTGGGGGAGGCCGAGACTGAAATCCGGAAACAAGATGCTTCCGTCTTCCGCGGCTCGAATCGCGTCGATGGTGTCGATCAACATCTCGTAGGGCACTGACGGCTGCGCTTGAATCTGGACCTCGGTCTCTTTCGACCACTCCGAAGCCGACGCTTTCACGCTCGCGACGCATCGCTTGAGACTGGCGAAATCATCGGCGCCGATGGTCACGCCGGGTCCCACCCCCTTGCAGCCAGGCGCAAGGTTGTCTCCCGACGCTCGCACCGAGATCCCGCCGGTCGCGAGCTGCAAGGTCAGGTGCAGCTTCTTCGTTCGCTCGAGCAGCGCGCCGATCGAGCTGGGCGCCGGAGGCGGACCTCCCTTCTGCTGCGGTCGGTAATCAACTGGAAGCGTGGTCTGAAACGCGGCGAGCTTGTCGCCATTGCCCACGGCGAGAGTGAACGTGGTCCACTCGTTCTGTGCGCCCGTGAAGATGACCTCCGCGAGCAGTCGAAAGGGCGTGTCGCGATCTGCCAACACGAGTAGTGAGAAGTCGTTCACGTCGGCGTGGAGCTCCATCGCGATCTCGCGTAGCTGGTCGCGGGTCCACGCCAACGACTGTCCGAGCTTGTCGATGTAAAAGCTCTTTGGGTCACCTCGTTTGTCCTGCGCGCCCATCCCGAGCGCCGCGTCCTTCGGAATCGGGAGCAGGAGATCCGACAGCGGAGCGCGCAAGCTCGTCTTCGAGATCAGCACCGTCGGCGCGTGCGGTAGGTCGTGGATGTGGATTGGCGTGCTTCCCACGAACACGTCGAGTCCGTCATGCGGCAGCGGCGGCGGCTGAGGACTCGTAGTTGACCAGAGCAGACTCTGATCTGGATCGAGCGCCTTGGCGCTGCGGGCTTGGGGGAGTGCGACGTCGTCCGGAACTGTCACTCCAGGCGACGCGAGCCACAGCGCGAACGCCTCGTCAGGATCGTATACGCGATCGTTTCGTATGCGGTTCAGTGTGACACCACCGCCCGTCGCGAGCGCAACGATTCCAGCGAGCAACGCGACCCACCTCCAACGTCGCCTCGGCGCACGCGCGGGCTGCACCGCATTCGCCGAAGCTGCCACCGGAGGCTGGACGGTGCTGCCCGACTCTGCGGGGAGAGGCGTCGACGCGCTCGGCGACTGTGAAGGCAGGACCGTGATGGCCGGCGCGCTCTGCAGCGCCGGAGTCTCGATTGGGAGTACGGTGCGCGCTTCGCTCCGAGCGACAACAGCGACGGGTGGCGCACCGCGATCCGGGGACGGCGAAGGAGACGCCAAGCTCGCGTCGAGCGCCGCGCGGAGCTCGCTGGCATCGCGGAACCGTTCGGCTGGCATGAGAGCCAGCGCCTTCACGCACACTCGCTCGAGCTTGTCACTGACGTCCGCTCCGCGTGCGCGAGGAGTCGGTCGGTGCTCGTCGATCGCGGCGAGCAGGAAGTCTGCGTCCTCTTCTCCATCGAATGGCGGTCGTCCGGTCATCAGCTCGGTCAGCACGAGACCCATCGCGTGAACGTCAGTCCATGGCCCAGTCGCGCCGAACTTCTTGGAGCGAAACTGCTCGGGCGCCCCATGACCTGGGGAGAAGGCCGAGAAGCCACTCGATGTGTGCGTCGAGCGCTGGGTCGCAGTCTCGCCTTCTTGCATCGCCTTGGCGATTCCGAAATCGAGGAGCTTGGTCGAAGCGCTGCGCGCGCCCGCGCCAGGGAGCACGAAAATGTTCGCTGGCTTGATGTCACGATGCGCGATGCCGTGCGCGTGCGCGAACGCAAGCCCATCGATCGCAGGGCGCAGAAGCGCAATCGCTTCATTTTCTGGAAGCGGAGCGCCAGCGCGTCGCAAGCACCACTGGTCGAGAGGCTCGCCGACGAGCCACTCAAGCACCATGTAGGGCACGGAAGTGTCGCGGCTGGAGGTAGTGCCGTAGTCGTAGATGCGAACAATGGATGGATGCTGCGACAAGCGCGAGAGCAGCTTGCCCTCCTCGCGAAACTTCTCGATGAAGATGTGCTGCCCTTGCGCGGTGAAATGTCGTGGCGTCTTCAGGCACTTGATCGCGACCTCGTGCTCGAAGCTGAGGTGCCAGCCGCGATACACGACGCCGAACCCGCCCTCTCCAATGGCAGCGTCTACGCGATAACGATTCTCGATCACCTGGCCGACGAGGTCGAATGGATCGTCAATGGCCACGAGGCGATGAGACGGGACGCACGCGGCCCAGTCAAGCGTTGCTAGGCTTCTCGATCGTGTCTTGCCTCTCTTGAACGTGACGACCTTGCTGCCGTGTTCGCACACGGGTCTGGAGTCCGCCATGTCGAAACGCACACGTCGTCACTTCACGGTCGAGCAGAAGCCGCAATTCTTCGTCGCCATCTCGAGGACAAAGTCCCGGTCTCGGATCTCTACAACGAGGCGAAGATCCAACCGAGCATGTTCTATGACTGCCAGCGCCAGCTCTTCGAGCGAATGGGCACCGCGCTCGTCGCTACCCAGCAGGCGCCGAGTATCGGCCCATGCGACACGAA
>JANYHY010000610.1 GCA_025362165.1 Myxococcales bacterium
CTCATTCCGGTCGCGCTGCTATTGCGAAGATCACTGAAGATCGACTCGATCCGGGTGACCAGCCCGGGTGGCACGGCGATCGCCGGTCTGCACACGCTCGAATCGGGCGCGCTGCGCAAGACGCTGATCGACGCTGTGGAGTGCGCGACCAAGCGCTCGGCCGAGCTCGGCGCGCAAATGGCGTCTGCGCTGCCGGCGAAGAGGTCGTGATGGGAGAGAGCTTCGATCCGCAGAGCAAGGCCGAGTTCGACAAGTACGCAGAGTCGTATGACGACATGCACGCGAAGAACGTCGCGCTCAGCGGCGAGAGCCCAGAGTACTTCGCGATCTACAAACAGAAGTTCCTCGAGAAGCTGCTCGAGCGCAACACGCGCGTGCTCGACTTCGGGTGCGGCATCGGCAACCTCACGCGGCTCGTCGTGGAGTCGTTCGATCACGTCGCAGGCTACGATCCATCAGGCGACAGCGTCGCGCTCGCGAAGAAGCGCGCGCCGCGAGCTACGTTCTATGACGACCTCGAGGCCATTCCGAGCGAGAGCTTCGGCGCGGTCGTCCTCGCGAACGTGCTTCACCACGTGCCACCGGACAATCGCGCGGCCCTCATGACGAGCATCACGCGCGTCGTCGCGCCTGGCGGCAAGATAGTCGTGTTCGAGCACAACCCGATCAACCCCGTCACGGTCAAGGTCGTGCGCGAGTGCGAGTTCGACGAGAACGCCGTGCTGCTCTATCCGAGCGAGACACGCCGATTGCTGAAGGCCGCGAGCATGAACAAGGTCACGCTCGATTACATCGTGTTCTTCCCACGCGCGCTCTCTGCGCTGCGCAGGATGGAGACCGCGCTCTCTTGGCTCCCCATGGGCGCGCAGTACGCGGCGTGGGGAACCAAGTGAGCACCGCACCAAGCACGGACTGGCGCGAAGAGATCCCTGCAGACGAAGAGGAGCGTTTGATCCGCGGCGCCGAGACGCTCCGAGATCTGCAGCGCGCCCGCAAGCGAAGTGAGAAATCCGATCGAGCGTTGCACGCGAAGGGCATCGGTTTCTCAGCGGAGCTCACGGTCGGCGCGGACTTGCCCGAGCACGCACGCATCGGACCGTTCGCGATCTCCGGCAAGAAATACGGCGCGTACGTGCGCTTCTCGAACGGCTCCGGCAAGCGCGGCTCGGACAAGCGCCAGGACGTCCGCGGCATGGCGGTCAAGCTGCTCGGCGTCGAAGGCAAGAAGCTGATCGCTGGGATGGAAGACGAGACGACACAAGATTTCTTGGCGATCGCGACTCCGTTTACGCCCATTCGAGATGCCGACGAGTTCGTCACGCTCGTGCGCGCTGCCGAGACACCAGCGCTGCTACCGCTCAAGCTCGCGTGGGCGCTCGGTCTCGGCCGAACAATCGAGCTCGTGAAGGCGTTGACCAAGAAGCCCGCAACGCCGTTCACGTCGTTCGCGACGTCACGCTTCTGGAGCGCGCTCCCAATCCAGTTCGGACCCTACGCGATCCACTTCTCCTTCGTCCCCAGAGCGGCCGCGAGCGCCGACGCGCAGGCGCCGACCACGGATGAGGGGTTGATGGATGATCTCGTGACACGGCTGAAATCAGGCCCGATCGCGTTCGACCTTCAGATCCAATATTTCGTCGACACCCAAAAGACTCCGATCGAAGATCCCACCGTCGAGTGGAAGGAGTCGGACAGCCCATTCATCACGGTCGCGACGCTCGTCCTAGGCGAGCAAGACGCGACGAGCGCCGAAGGGATCAAGCAGAGCGAGCTCGTGGAGGCGCTGAGCTTCGACCCATGGCACGCCGTCGCCGCGCTGAGGCCCCTCGGCAACATGATGCGCGCGCGCAATCACGCGTACCGCTTGAGCACACAAGAGCGCGGCGCGTCCAAAGAGCCGCGTTGACGAGCGCTACTTGCGCTGATCGATCGGCGCGTAGTTCGTGAGCACCGGGCCCGTGTAGATCTGACGCGGGCGCCCGATCTTGGTGGACTTGTCTTCCACCATCTCCTTCCAGTGCGCGATCCAGCCGGGCAAGCGGCCGAGCGCGAACAGGACGGTGAACATGTCGGTGGGAAAACCCATCGCCCGATAGATGATGCCCGAATAGAAGTCGACGTTCGGGTACAGCTTGCGCTCGATGAAGTAGGGGTCCGTGAGCGCGGCCTCCTCGAGACCCTTCGCGATGTCGAGGAGCGGATCGCTCACGCCGAGCTTGGCGAGGACCTGGTCTGCGGCGACCTTGATGATCTTCGCGCGCGGGTCGAAGTTCTTGTAGACGCGGTGGCCGAAGCCCATGAGGCGGAACTTGCTGTCCTTCTCTTTGGCGAGCGCGACGTACTTCTTCACGTCGCCGCCGTCGTCTTGGATCTGTTGCAGCATCTCGAGCACCTCTTGGTTGGCGCCGCCGTGGAGCGGGCCCCAGAGGGCGCAAATTCCAGCTGAAATCGACGCGAAGAGGTTCGCGCGCGAGCTGCCGACGAGGCGCACCGTGGAGGTGGAGCAGTTCTGCTCGTGGTCCGCGTGCAAGATGAGCAGGAGGTTCATCACCTTCTCCATCTCGGGGTCGACCTCGTAGTCCTCGGCCGGCACGCTGAACATCATGTTCAAGAAGTTCGCGCAGTAGCGCAGGTTGTTCTTCGGATAGACGAAGGGCTGACCGATCGACTTCTTGTAGGCGAACGCCGCGATGGTGCGGACCTTCGCGAGCAAGCGCGCGATCGTCATGTCGATCTGATCGTGGTTGTTGACGTCGATCGCCTCGGGATAGAACGACGAGAGCGCGAGCACCATCGAGCTGAGCACGGCCATCGGGTGCGACGTGGAGGGGAATCCCTCGAAGAAGCGCTTCATGTCCTCGTGCAAGAGCGAGTGTCGCGTCAAGAGCGTGCTGAAGCGGTCGAGCTCCGACTTGTTCGGCAGGTGTCCTTGGATGAGCAGATAGCTCGTCTCCACGAACGTCGACTTCTCGGCGAGCTGCTCGATCGGGATGCCCCGGTATCGCAGGATGCCCTTGTCACCGTCGATGAAGGTAATCGAGCTCTTGGTCGAGGCAGTGTTCATGAACGCTGGGTCGAGCGTGACGAACCCAGTCTTCGCGCGCAGCTGGGCGATGTCGATCGCCTTCTCTTGCTCGGTGCCCACCACGACGGGCACTTCGAGTTTGACGGTCTCGCTGACTTTGATCTCCGCTTTGTCGTCGCTCATTGGGGTCCTCGGCTGGTGGCGGATGCTAGCGCGGACTCGTCGCACTGCGTCACGCCTTTTGTGGCCTCTTCATCGGATAGGGCCTCATGCGGAACAAATCACGAGGGCTGTTGCCAGCGCCGTCGCGAATCGGCTTGTTCGTAGCCTAGACGGCGCTGCTCCTGAACGAGCGCTCCATATGTCCTGGGCACCCGCGGATCAGCCGCGAGCATGTAGAACACCTTCAACGCGGCCTCCGCGTCCTCGCTCGCGCGGTGTGCGTTCTCGAGCGTGATGCCCAAGCGCGCCGCCACTTCTCCGAGCGCACGCGACCGCTCGTCTTGTTGGATCTCTCTCGCCCAAACGAGCGGATCGAGCCACTCCACCGACCGTGCGAGCGTCGGAGTGCTGTTGCTGATGTTGGCGCGCGCGAGCTCGGTGAGC
>JANYHY010000271.1 GCA_025362165.1 Myxococcales bacterium
AGATGGTGGAGAAGGAGCGTCCCGAGGTGTGGGACATCCTCGAGGAAGTCATCAGTGAGCACCCGGTCCTGTTGAACCGCGCGCCTACGTTGCACCGCCTCGGCATTCAAGCTTTCGAGCCGGTCTTGATTGAAGGCAAAGCCATTCAATTGCACCCGCTCGTCTGCGCGGCGTTCAACGCGGACTTCGACGGCGATCAAATGGCCGTGCACGTGCCTCTATCCATTGAAGCTCAAATGGAGGCGCGCGTGCTCATGATGAGCACCAACAACATCCTATCGCCCGCGAACGGTCGCCCCATCATCAACCCGACCCAGGACATCGTCTTGGGGCTGTATTACGCCACTCGCGAGCGCAAGTTCAGCAAGGGCAGCTACCGTGAAGAGGCCTTCAGCGTAGACAAGAAGGGCCACCCCGTTGGTCACCTGAGAGGTGTCTACTCATCGCCTGAAGAAGTGCGCATGGCGTACGACAATGATGAGGTCACCATCCACACTGGCATCAAGGTGCGAGTGGTAGATCCGGAGACCAATATCCGGAAGATGGTAGCTACGACTGTTGGTAGGTGCCTCATCTCTGAGATCCTCCCAGAGGGACTGTCGTTCGATCTCGTCAACAAGACGCTCGACAAGAAGGCGCTCTCCGCCCTCATCGACGCTTGCTACCGCAAGCATCGCAACAAGGCGACAGTGCTACTCGCCGATCGCCTCCGTAGTCTCGGCTTTGATTATGCGACCAAGAGCGGGTCTTCGATCTGCATGGATCACATGGTCATTCCGGGCGCCAAACAAGTGCTGCTCACAGAAGCGCAAGACGAGGTCCAGCGCGTCATCGATCAGTACCAAGAAGGTCTCATCACGGACGGCGAGCGCTACAACAAGATCGTCGATATCTGGGCTGGCGTCGCCGACAAGGTGACGACCGAGATGATGCAGGCGATCGGCAAAGAGAAGATCACCGACCCGGAGACCGGCAAAGAGCTCATCGAGCCGAGCTTCAACCCGATCTACATCATGGCGGACTCTGGAGCGCGCGGAAGCACGCAGCAGATTCGTCAGCTCGCAGCGATGCGTGGCCTCATGGCCAAGCCGTCGGGTGAAATCATCGAGACGCCGATCACCGCGAACTTCCGCGAAGGTCTCAGCGTTCTTCAGTACTTCATCTCGACGCACGGCGCCCGCAAGGGTCTCGCGGACACGGCGCTCAAAACGGCGAACTCTGGATATCTCACGCGCCGTCTCGTGGACGTCGCGCAGGACGCAGTCATCAGCGAGTTCGATTGCGCCACGCTCGACGGCATTCGAGTCACCAAGCTCGAAGACGCCGGAGAGGTCATCCAGCCGCTCGGCGACCGTATCCTCGGCCGCGTGACGTTGGAGGACGTGGTGGATCCGCTCACGGGCGAAGTGCTCGTCCCGCAGAACACCGAGCTCGACGAAGCGTTGACGCTCAAGATCGAGGACGCGGGGATCGAAGAGGTCGTGATTCGTTCGGTGCTCACGTGCCAGACGAAGCGCGGCGTCTGCGCCAAGTGCTACGGGCGTGATCTCGCGCGCGGCTACAAGGTCAACATCGGCGAAGCGGTGGGCATCATCGCGAGCCAGTCGATCGGCGAGCCGGGCACGCAGCTCACCATGCGTACCTTCCACATCGGCGGAGCTGCAGCGCGCGGCAAGATCGAGCAGAGCTCGCTCGAGGCGCGCAACGAAGGCTTCGTCCGCATCCGGAGCGCGAACCTCGCGCGCAAGAAGGACGGCACTGTCAGCGTCATGAATCGCCACGGCGAGATCGTGATCGTGGACGAGACCGGCCGCGAGCGCGAGCATCACCGCCTCGTCTACGGAGCGATCCTCAAGGTCAACGAGGGCGACAAGGTCAAGCCGACGCAGCTCCTCGCAGAGTGGGACGCGTTCGCGATGCCGATCCTCACAGAGGTCGCCGGCGTGGCGAAATTCGGCGACATCGTCGAAGGCGTCACCATGATCGAGAAGCTCGACGAGGTCACTGGCCTCTCGCGCAAGGTAGTCATCGAGTCACGCGCTGCGGACCTTCGCCCGCGCGTGTCGATCAAAGATCCGAAGACGAACGAGACGCTCAAGCTCCCGAACTCGGAGCTCGAGGCTCGTTATCTCCTCCCCGTGGGCGCCAACATCGTCATCCAAGACGGCGACTACATCGAGGGCGGCGAGGTCATCGCGAAGATCCCCCGCGAGACCACCAAGACGCAGGACATCACCGGTGGTCTGCCCCGCGTCGCAGAGCTCTTCGAGGCACGCAAGCCGAAGGACCACGCGATCATCGCGGAGGTCGACGGCGAGGTCTCGTTCGGCAAGGACACGAAGGGCAAGCGAAAGGTCGTCATCACACCATTCGCTCCCGACGGCTCGCTCCAACCCGACCAAGAGCGCGAGTACTTGATCCAGAAGGGCAAGCACATCCAGGTTCAGCCTGGTGACCGCGTCCGCGCGGGCGAGCCCTTGATGGACGGTCCGGCGAACCCGCACGACATCCTTCGCGTCAAAGGCGAGAAGGAGCTCGCGGCGTACCTCGTCAACGAAATCCAGCAGGTTTATCGACTGCAGGGCGTCGCCATCAACGACAAGCACATCGAGGTCATCGTTCGTCAGATG
>JANYHY010000661.1 GCA_025362165.1 Myxococcales bacterium
TGATGTAGTCGTTGAGCAGCGAGTGATCCTCTGTGAGCTGTTCGATCTTGCCTTCGCGGACGCGATACACGCGCGAGTCCCCAACGTGCGCGACATACACGCCGTCTTCCACGGCGAACATCGTGACGATCGTGGTGCCCATGCCGCGCTGGCGAGGGTCACGCTGCGCGCTCTCATAGATGCGAAGGTTGGCGAGCTTGATGCCGGTGATGAGCCGGTTCTCCTCGTAGCCCTTGCTGCGATCCATCTTGTACGGCCACGTGCGCTCGGGATCTTGCGAGGTGGCGCTGAAGAACTCGCGGAGTGAGTCCACCGCCATCTTGCTGGCGACCTCACCAGACGCGTGGCCGCCCATGCCGTCCGCGACGATGTAGAGACCACCTTCCTCGAGGATCGAGAAGTTGTCCTCGTTGTGATTGCGCTTCATCCCGACGTTGGTTTCGCCGGCGACTTCGATACGGAGGGGGCCTGCCAAGGGGACCTGTGGTCGAGAGGGGCGCCTCTACTTGGCGCTCGACCGAAGAATGAACGTGAGCAGCCGGTGATGTCAACGATTCCGCGACAAGACGCGCTTCGGAGGGGCTTTAAGGGGCTGCGCGGAGGGCTATTGTGACCTCGCGGGGCTTGGCTGCGGTGATGACTTGGAGCTTCACGTTCTCGCCCACTGCGTGCTTGGCGATGAGCTCCTGCAGGCGCTCGGGCGTCTCCACGGGCTGGCCGTCCACGATGAAGATGAGGTCTTGAGGCTTGAGGCCGCCGCTCTGCGCGGGGGAGTTCGGTGCGATCGCGAGAACGCGAACGCCGTGCTGATTGGGCGTCATGTCGGGCGCACCTTGGATGCCGAGCCATGGTGAAGGCGGGACCGCGTTGACGGGCGTCTTCACCAAAAAATTGCGGATGGCGGCGATCGGCTGCGCCACCGAGATTGGGGTGCACGCTCCTGCGTCTCCTGCGCGGCACTCGCGGACCGTCACGCCGACGACACTCCCTGATGGATCGATGAGCGGCGCGCCCGGCATGAGAGATGTCTTGCTGTCGAAGTCGAGCAGGTTCGGGAGCGCGCTGCTGTCCTTCGCGCGTGCCTCCACGCGTCCCTTCACCTTCGCGCCCATGACGCTCGCTTTGTTTTGCGCGCCGACACTGAACGATTTGAGCTCGATCGACGCCGGATCAGCTTCGCTCGCAGAGAGCCCTTCCGCGTAGCGACCCGCGAGCGTGATCAACAGCGCGAGATCGAGAGCCGCATCTTTGTGGCCGATGCGCGCGTGCACGGTGTGTCCATCCGCGTAGCGCACATCGCATTGATCCGACGTGCCGAGCGCGCTGAGTGAAGTGAGGATGCGCGGATCGGTGCCGAGGACCGTGCCGAAGCCGACCGCGCGTCCGCCCTGCTCGAGCGTGACCACTCCGCGCTTGGCGTGCTCGACGGTCGCCGCAGCATCCGGTTCGGCGAAGTCCACGCCAGGCGGTGGGATGGTGCTCGTCGCCGCAGCTTGCCCTGGAAGTTGAGGGAGGTAAGGCTGGGCCGACGCAAAGGCGGCTGCGAGCGTGCCGACGGCGACCAACGTCGTTACGAAGAGGAACCGGGTGCGCACATGGCAGATCATAGCCTTGAATCGTTGGACGAGCGAAACACCCCAGATCGTCAGTGTTGCGGCGCATTTAAACCCAATCTCTGCCGCGCTCTTGCACACGGCCCCGCGACGGATCTTGACACCACGGCGCTGGTCGTTGTTTACCCGCATGCACATGGTCGCCCACGAAGCCCCTCAGCCCGAGCCCAAATCGCCGATGTGGCTGCCCGCGCTTGGCGCTGCGCTCTTCGTGCTCGCCGCGATCGCGTGGGTCGTCTCGCCGCCGTTCACTCGCGCTGACGTGTCGATGGACGCAGGCATCGACGCGCCCGCATCGCTGGATGCGAGCGCGGACGCAAGCCCCGACTAGCACTCATCAGTAGCCGGGTCCGCCGTAGCCGCCGCCCGGAGGCGGACCATACCCACCTGGAGGACCGTACCCTGGAGGTGCGCCGAAGCCGCCTGCAGGCTGGGTCGGACCGAAGCCGCCGGGGCCAGCGCCGCCCCCCATCGGAGGCATCATCCCGCCGCCGCCCGCGCCCATGGCGTTTCCAGAGAGGCGCACGTAGATGAGCGCAGTGCCGACGAGGACGATCGGATAGGCGACGAATACGCCGAGGCAGCACGCGCAAAGACCAACGATGATCACGCCGAT
>JANYHY010000732.1 GCA_025362165.1 Myxococcales bacterium
CGGCGGAGGAGCGGGCGGCGGAGGAGCGGGCGTGGCTACGTCGATCTCTTGTGCGATGACGGCGCGCGCGTCGGGCGACGGCGGCACGGTCTGGATCGAAGGAGGCGCCATCGTCTCGTTGGAGGTCTCGATCACGTGATGAACGCGCGGCTCTTGCGCGCGACTCTGCACGCGCGCGAGCAGGGCCTCGAGCCTTCCGATGATCGGCGCGCTCACGACGCGCCTCCTTGCAAGCGCGAGACGGCGTCTGCCCACGCGACGCCTTCATCTAGCCACTTTCGCGCGCGCTCTGCGGCTGCGCGGCTCGCGATGAGGACGCGCACGCCATCTTGCTTCGACAAAACCGTGCTGAACGCAGCGGCACCGGTGCAGGAGGAGATCGCGCTCGTGACGAGCACCGCGATGAAGTCGGGTGCGTCGATGGACGAGTGGGCGATGTGAATCACCATCGCGCGGCCCCATCGCTCGAGCGTGAGCGTACCGAGACCGGCGATCGCGAGCTCCCCCGAGAGCGCGGTCACGACGGCCTCCAAGCTGGCCGAACGCACGCCCTTCTCGCCGCCCGAGTGTCTTTGAATCCGCGCGCCCATCGCCGCGCCAAGGTCGCTCGCGATCCGAGCGCGCACGTCGGCGGAGACCGCGGCGATCAGCTCACCAAAAGCCTTTGCGGAGATGACGACTGAAGCGCCACCATCGTGACTGACCGTCCCGCTGGAGAGGTCGAACCGTACGGCGTGCGTCAAGTCGGGGCTCGTCATGCCAATCACTCGTTATAGAGGGCCCTGAAAGTACGTGTCAAATCGCCTACAGTCCTTTCGATGGTTTCGAAGGCCTGCCATTCGACCCTAGCTTTGGTCGTGACTGCATCGCTCGCGCTCACGCGATCCGTTGGAGCAGACGATGCGGGGGGACACGCCACCGAGGACGATACGAGCCGAGAGCACGGAAAATGGGTCGATCTCACTCCGCGACCCGCGGCGGCAGGGTGGCCCTCGGCTTGCTCGTTTCGTCGTGCGCTTTGCGTGCATAGTACAAATGTCAGCGTGCTGACAGAAGCCCTGGCGGACGCAGAGCGGGCGTGGGACGAGGCTACTTTCTCGCTTGGGTTGCCCCCTCCCTTGCCTGCGCACGACACGGGTGCCCTCGATCTCTACCTGGACGCTCGACCCGGCGTGCTCGAAGAGACGGACCTGTTCGAGCGGGACCCGCGCGGTGGACTCGATCGCGCGTCGACGTTCGCGCGCGTCGACGTGAGGCTGCGCGGCTGCTCGCTGGAGGCCGCGATCACGAGGCGCGTGCTCGCTGCGATCGTCTACGGGGTCGCGCCGGCGACCGACTCGGCGACTCTGGACGGCACGACGTCCGCGCTCGCCCGCTTGATGACTCCATGCGCGCTCTCTAGCGACACTCCCGCGATCGGGGTCGCGCAGCGGCACCCGGAGTCGGCGATCGTCGACTCCACGGACAAGACCGGCTCTGGATCGGCGAGCTTGTTCTTCGGGTGGCTCGACGACGCGTTCGCGCAGTCGCCTGGCTCGACCATCATCGCGACATGGGCGCTGTCACCGACCGTGACTCCACGCGGGGCGGCGCGCTGGGCGATCAAACCCGACACGTTCGACGTGCTGCGAGAGTCGTTCAAGAGCGCGCTGTTCGAGCGCTCGACGATCGAGGATCTCTTCGCCGACTTCGGTGTCGCGCGTGTGTTCGTCGGCAGCGCCGCGGACGAGACTCACTTCTTGGAGTCGCGCGGGTTCGGCGACGCCGGCAAGATCACGCCTGCCTGGGACATCCCTTGGCCGGACAAGCCGCGCCGGCTCGTCGCGCCCGTGGGCATTCAACCAACGGGGACCTCCGTGATTGCGATCCATCGGGAGGGCGCGGCGCCTTCGTCTCGCTTGCGCATCGAGACCGATTGGGAGCAGCTCATGCGGCTGCGATGGGTCGCCGTGAAGCTCGATGCGCGCGGCAAGGAGCTGGCGCGAATCCCCGTGACGGCCGCCGGAAACGCCACGCACGCGGCCCTCACTCTCGGCGAGCTCGACAATACCTCGACGGTGTTGCTCGTCGGCACGAACGTCGGCGAGTGGTTCGGACCGTACGATCCCAACGCTGCCCCGTGGGAGTCACACGGCTACATGATCACGCTCGCGAACGAGTGAGGCTCAATCCGTCATCGGCGCACGGACGCGTCGCTTCTGAAAATGGTCAGAGAGCGCGGCGACCGCAGAGCTGAGGGCTTCGACGCGCGCCTCGGGCCCGCACGTCTTCTGAACGCTTGGCGCGAGCCATTGGAGCGCGTCCTCGGTGGAGCCGAACACCTTCGTGGGGTGCGGCGCGGGCACGATCATCTGCAGCCCCGTGAGCACGCTTCGGTGAAGCGAGCCGAGCAAGCCCTGCGCGAGGATCACGGTCGCGGAGGCTGCACGCGTGTGCTCCCAGCGCTTGATGATGCCCGTCATGCGCTTGCGCTCCTCGCTCGTCATCTTCGATTGGCTCGGGTGAATGACGACCATCTCGACGAGCTTGCCGTGGAGCTTGGCGTGCCACGCTTCGCTCGCGGCCTCCAGCTCGGCCATGTTCTCGAGCGTGAGCTTGCCTTCGAAGATGTGCACGGCAAATCGGCGCCAGAGGCCTGTCGCCAGGCACGGAATCTCGATGATCGGCTCGAACTGCACAGCGACCAAAATCTACATTCAGTACGTCTCGACGTGAAGACCCCCGCGGAGGTCTCACGACGACGTCGCCGTCATGCTCGGTGAAGACCGTCCGCGGCATGACCTCCGGCGAATATGACGGTGCGGACGAGCAAGATCAG
>JANYHY010000743.1 GCA_025362165.1 Myxococcales bacterium
GTCGAAACGACGGGTGCTGCGCACGAGCAGCTTCGCCGCAAATCGCGGCACTAGACGGTCTACTTGGGCTTCGCCCAAACCCGGGCATTCGCTCCCGCGAATTTCCTAGTGCCGTCGATTCAATAGAATCGAGGCACTAGCGTCACTCTGGCAGTTGAATCGGCTGGAGGCCGTCTCGGCCCAACGCGAGAAAGCAAGTGGAGGCGACCTCGTTCGGAGACGCGAAGCTCACGCGGACTCGGCTCGGTCCAAGGGCGGCGACCTCGCGCACCGTGATCGTGAGGCCGTCCATCGCGATGGTGTCGCCGATGTGGAGCGGGTTCTCTGCGCCGCGAAACCAGTCGAAGCGCACGAGCGCGCAGTTGGCGCCGGTGCAGCCGACCTCGAGCGTCGTCTCGTCGATGCGCAGCACCTCGGTGGTCTCCGCGGGCGAGTCGCCGATGGAGTGCCACGCGCGCACTGAGAGATCGGGTCGCATCGCGCGCATCGCACCGAGAGCGGCCCACTGGAAATCGTAACCAGTGACGACCACCACACGTGTCTTGTCGCGATCGATCCGCGCGCGTAGCAAGAGCTCCTCTGCCCCGCGCTGATCGCTCGCGCGCTGGGCGATCATGCGCGAGCTGAGCACGGCAGAGACCGCGCCTTGCGCTCCGACGATCGCGACGAGCCCGCTCGCCATCGACGCACGAACTGGCCATTTCTTGCTTGAATCGCGCGCCAGCGTCCACGCGTGCTGTGCGACCGCGGCCGAGGCGAGCAGCGCGCCCACGCTCGCGAGACCGAGCACGTCCGCGGGCGAAGTCACCGCGACCGCGAAGCACGCGAGCGAGCCGACCGAGAGCCACGCGAGAGTTCGAGCTGGGATCGCCTTGGTCATGATCGCATGTCCGCCAATGGCAAGTAGCAACACGCCCATGGGCCACGCAGGCACGCCACCACCGACCACCGCCGCGACGTGACCGGGAGCGCGCGACGCGATCAGAGAGAGCCAACGACTGGGCTCATGGAGCGGATCGCAATAGATGGACTCACCGTGGGTCCCGTATCCCAGCGCCATCCGTGCGACGAGATAGAGCGCCCCGCCCGCGCCGACCATCGCCAGCGAGCGATAGCGCCTCGACGCGAACAGCTCGAACGCTCCGACATACGCGAGGATCTGTATTCCAGACTCACCGCCGAGCAGCGCGAGGATGATCGAGAGCGGCGCGAGCCATCGACCTGGACGCCAGGCCTCGAGCCGCCACCGCGCGAGCGCCCAGAGCGCGACGCACGCGAAAGTCGCGGACACGACGAGGTGACGATTGCACCACCACACGGCGCCAAACCAAACCGAGTATCGACTCGCCGCGAAGAGGCATACGGCAAGCTCGGCGGAGCGCGGCGTCACGCGGCAAGCGAGCGCCCAGAACGCCACCAGCATCGCGGCGCACCAGAGCATCGAGTGCAGGTGATAGAGGCTCGTGTGATCGACGAACACGCGCGCGTCGAGGACCATGAGCGCGCTCGAGAGTGGCCGAAAAAAAGACATCTGCGTGCTCGGCTCGAACCACCACGGCACCGCTCCGTGTCGCATGAGTGCGCGGCCCGTCGGCGCGTCGCCAGGGAAGAAACGGTAGAGATCGAGCGGAGAGCGAGCGGCGAGCGTAGGTTCGTCCACGCCTCGCGCTGCAGCGAGCTGCGCGTAGTCGTCGTCGTAGAGCCGCGCGTCCAGCGAAGGCGCTTGCACGAAGACCATGAGGGCCAGGGCGAACAACAGACCCCACGGCGCTCTCTTCCAATCGCGGACGAGCACGCGCGCGACGATAACCGATTATCTCGCTCGCCTAACCTGATAATGTCCGTGCCGCGTGTCGCCGTCGCGCATCCTGGTGCGGATCACTCTCGCGGGCGCAGCGCTCGCGGCCTCCGCACACCTCGCGGTCGTCGGGTATTCGATGGCAGCGCGCTCGCGCCTGGCGCTCGACATCGATTGGCTCGAAGGCGGTCAGATCTATCAAGCCTACAGGCTGCTGCATGGGCAGACGCTCTACGTGGACCGCGTCGATGGCGTCGTGCCATATCCATATCCACCTGGTCATCCAGCGCTGCTCGCGCTGATCGGCAGTGTGTTCGGCGTCGACTATGGGCCCGCGCGCATGCTCTCGGCGGTCGCGTTCGCTTCAGTGATGTTCGTGCTCGGCGCGCAGCTTCGGGTGCACGCGGGTGGAGGTGCGCGAGGGCTCGTGCTCGGCTTGGTGGGAGCGGCAGGCGCGGCATGCACCTATCCACTGTTGCAAGGGTATTACGATCTCGCGCGCGTCGACTCGCTCGCAGCCGCGTTCGCCGTGATCGGCGCCGCGTTGGTCGCCGGCCCGAGCCTCTCTCGCGCGCGCTTGGTCGGCGGAAGTTTGTTCTTCACGAGCGCCGTCTACACCAAGCAGACCATGGTGTTCCTCGCCGCGGCGGTCATCGTCGCGATCGTCCTGCGTGATCGACGGCGCGGCCTCGTGCTCGGCGGGCTCGTACTCGGGGAGTCGACGTTCTTGCTCGCGGCGCT
>JANYHY010000749.1 GCA_025362165.1 Myxococcales bacterium
GTCGAAACGACGGGTGCTGCGCACGAGCAGCTTCGCCGCAAATCGCGGCACTAGACGGTCTACTTGGGCTTCGCCCAAACCCGGGCATTCGCTCCCGCGAATTTCCTAGTGCCGTCGATTCAATAGAATCGAGGCACTAGCCTCTCACTAGCCTCTCACTAGATTCTCCGTCAGGTCCGCCGTGTCCACGCGGTCTTTTGCCTTGCAACGCACAGCGATGTGAGTCATTTTTCGCCGCACTTCGTACGGTGGCCGTAGCTCAGTTGGTAGAGCGCTGGTTTGTGGCACCAGCTGTCGCGGGTTCAAACCCCGTCGGTCACCCCACTCGTTCGGCTGCACCCATCCTTAGAGTCGCGCTGGGAAGCTCCTGCGCGGCTCGCGGGTATGATGAGTGCGATGCAATTTCCGAAATGGCTACCTCACCCGTCCAGCTTCATCAGCGCGGCCGCTCTCAAGGTGTTCGCATGGGCGTACGCGCTGTCGTGGGCCATGGCGTTGCCGATTCTTGCGGAGCTGATGGAGACCTCGCCGCGCCTCGCGTGGCTCGGCGTGTTCGCGCTGTGGACCTCTCCGCTCCCCGTGATCGCGGTCGCGCACCGCTTGACGCACGGACTGTTGGATCTCGCGGACGGTCGTGAATCCAAGAAGACACGCCTCGTCGAGAGCGTGTGGGCGGGCCTGCTCGGGTGGACCGCGTTCATTCTCGTCGGCCTGACCGCTGCTCTCGCGATGCTCGTGATCGATCCGCCACCTCCTGCCGAGCCCGACTCGAGCTCGAGCCTCATGAGGGTTGGTGCGGAGCTGCTCGAGATCGCGTCGTCATGGCAGGTGGGCGTGCACTCGCTCCTCTGGTTCGGGTTCGCGGTCGCGGTGTTTCAAGTGCATCGCTCCGCGCGCGAAGCTTGAGGTAGTCTCTTCGAGTGATCCGATCGCTTTCGTTCAAAGCTTGGAGCCGCGCCGCCGCCATACTCCTGCTCCTGCTCTCTCTCGCCGCGTGCGTGCAGAAGCCGACGATGAAGCTCAATCACGCAGAGATCACGTCGATCACGCCGACGCTCCCGCCTAGCCTCGAGATGGCCGTCGTGATGGACGTCACGAACCCGAACTCATACGACGTCGCCGTACGCGCGGTGCGCGGGCAAGTGTGGATGGCCGACAAGTACCCGCTTACGGTTGATTTCCACGCGCCGCCAGACGGCTTGTGGATGGCCTCTGGAAAGACGACACAGCTGCGCGTGCTGTTGTTGTTGCCCATCGGGCTCGCGCTGCAGATCGTCCAAGAGGCGCTGTACACGCCGCAGATCGCGTATCGCTTCATCGGCAAAGCAGACGTGACGGGCACCCGCACCTTCCAGGTCGAGAAGGACGACTACTCGATCGACGAGCGCGGTGCGATGACGCGCGAGCAGCTCATGGCAGTTATCCCGAACTCGCTCTTTCCCCCGCACTGATGGCGACCAAGATCACCAAAGCGAGCATCACGGCGTTGCTCACCGCGGCGGTAGACGAGTCGGATGAGGCTCAAATCAAGGGCTTCACGAAGGGGCTCGAGCTCGCGCGTGCGCTGTGGTCCACGGACACGGAGGCGCTCGCAGCCGACATGGATCTGACGCACTGGAGGATGAACCTCGCGGTCGCGCTCCAACAGGCCGAGCGGTGGTCCGAGATGCGCGACGTGATGCAGGACCTGCTCGCGCAATATCCTAGCGACCGCGCGGAGTGGTACGAGACCGCGGACTACGAGGAGGAGCACAGCGAGACCGACGCGCTCTGCTGGTACGCCATCTCCCTCCAGCACTGCGGAGATCTCGCGGAGGCGCTCCGCGTGATCGACTCCGCGCTCGCTCGCTTCCCAGAGCACGCGGACTCTCACCACGAGCGTGCATGTATCTTACATATGATGGGGAACAAGCCTGGCGCGCTGGCCTCCATCGGTGCAGCGATCGAGCTGGACGGCGACGACCGGCGCAAATCGATCCGCGACGACACCGATTTCGCGGACCTCGTCGGCGACCCCGAGTTCGACGCGCTCACTAGGCCACAAAAGCGCGTGAAGAAGCGTCGCTAGATCTCATAGGTCCACCTGCATTCCGAGCTCCACCACTCGCCCTGGTGGCAATCCGAAGTAAGCCGTCGCAGGTACTGCGTTGCGCGAGATGAATGCGAAGAGAGTCTTTCGCCATCGCCACATGTCTGATCGCCCGGTGACCAGCAGCGTCTCGCGACCGAGGAAGTAGCTCGTGCTCGTCTCATCCATCGTGAGCCCGAGCGTCGCGCATTGTGAGAGGGCGAGCGGCACGTTCGGGTCCTCCATGAAGCCGTAACGGATCGTGACCCGGAAGAAACCTTGCTCGAGCTTCTCCACGCTCAACCTGTCGTCCTTGCGCACGTCGGGGACATGCAACGACGCGACGTTGAGCAAGACGACTTGATCATGGAGCGTGCGGTTGTGCTTGAAGTGATGGAGCAACACAGCGGGCACGCCGTTGGGGTTGGCCGCCATGACGACAGCGGTGCCGCCGACGCGGTGAGGCTTGCGAGTGGCTACGTCTTTCAGGAACGCGTCGAGAGGGAACATCGCCTCCGCCAATAGAGTCCCAAGGTGACGGCGGCCAGCGTTCCACGTGGTCATCACCGTGTAGACCAAGACCCCCAAGAGCAGCGGAAACCAGCCTCCATCTGCGATTTTTGTGACGCTCGCTCCGAAGTACGCGACATCGATCAAGAGGAAGAACCCCGCGAGCGGCGCGGCTTTCCACAGTGGCCATCCCCACGTCCGGCGCGCGACCACGTAGTAAGTCACGCTGGTGATCGCCATCGTGCCGGTGACGGCGATCCCATAAGCCGACGCCATCGCCGCAGAGCTCTTGAAGCCAAGCACCAGCCCGATGCACGCGACGAGCAGCATCGCGTTGATCTCCGGGATGTAGATCTGCCCCTCTTGATCCTTGGAGGTGTGCACGATGGTCACGCGCGGGAAGAAGCCGAGCTGCACGGCCTGCTGCGTGAGCGAGTAGGCGCCGCTGATGAGCGCCTGTGAGGCCACGACTGTCGCTGCAGTGGCGATCGCGACGGCTGGGTAGAGCGCCCAGCTCGGGACGATCGCGTAGAACGGATTGCTCGCGAGGTTCGGGTGCTGCAAGAGCGCCGCACCTTGCCCGAAGTAGTTGAGCACGAGCGCAGGGAACACGAGCACGTACCACGCGCGTCGGATCGGTTCCGCCCCGAAGTGTCCCATGTCCGCGTAGAGCGCCTCGGCCCCTGTGATGGAGAGCACCACTCCCCCCAAGACGAGAAATCCGTGCACTCCGTTGTGGAAGAAGAAGGAGACGCCGTTGCGCGGATCGAGCGCAAACAGCACGCTCGGGTGCTTGATGATTTGAACCGCGCCGAGGCCGCCGATGAACGTGAACCACACGAGCATGACCGGGCCGAACACCTTGCCAACACCCGCGGTGCCGCGCTTCTGGGCGAGGAACACGGCGAGCAACGTGACCACGGTGATCGGGATGACCGCGGGCTTGAGCGCAGACGTCGCGACCTCCAGTCCTTCGACCGCGGAGAGCACCGAGATCGCAGGCGTGATGACCCCGTCACCGTAGAGCAGCGCAGATCCGAAGAGCACGAGCAACACGATGAAGCCGGGCTTCGCGAGCTTCGTCTTGGTTTTTGGGATGAGCGCGAGCAACGCGAGGATGCCGCCTTCGCCGTGGTTGTCCGCGCGCAAGATGAACGTGAGGTACTTGATCGTGACGACGCACGTGAGCGTCCAGAAGATCAACGACAAGATCCCGAGCACGTTTGGCTGAGTCGCCGAGACCGCGTGATCGCCTGCGAAGCACTCCTTCATCGCGTAGAGCGGGCTCGTCCCGATGTCGCCGAAGACGACACCAAGCGCAGGGATCGCGAGCCGCCAGGCGTCTGCCTGCGTGTGCGAAGCGCGACTCAGAGCGAATCTCCGTGTTGGGCCTTCTTTCGCTCGATGCCGCCGAGACGCTTCTCCGTCTCAGCGCGAAACGCCGCGAGCTCCCGGATGAACGTCTCGAGCCCGATCTCGTTCTTCAAGTTCACGCGGAAGTCAGTCTCGGCGCGCGCGCGGTCCTTCATCGTCTCTCGGTTCTGGCTCATCACGATGAGCGGACCTTGCAACGAGACGAGGATGGTCAGCGCGAGGTTGTAGAAAGCATAAGGGTACGCGTCGAACACGAAGTCGTGGATGGCGTTGGCGAGACACCAAAAGGCCGTGAGCCCGAGCACGAACAGGATGAACGTCCAGCTCCCGTTGAGCGCTGCGACCTTGTCGGCGAGGCGCTGGCCCCACGTGAGGTTCTCCTCGATCTCCTTGACGACGTTCGTAGCGGCGCGTTGGCTCAAGAGAGAGTTCGTCTCTCGGAGGCGCTCGGACATCTCCGCCAAGATCGCGAGAGCCGCCTCTCGTGACGAGGTGAGGTGAAGCACGAAATCTTCGCGAGTGAGCCGCAGCACCACCGTTTCGACCTCAGCCTCGGCGCTGGCAGAGCGCGGCTTGTCGTCGAAGAGAGACAGCTCTCCGAAGTACTCGCCCGTGCGAATGTCTTTGAGCACGACGCGCGGGCCGCTGTCCGACGCTGGCAAGAAGATCTGAACTGCGCCAGACGCGACCACGTACAGCGAGGAGCCAGCGTCGCCCTTCGCGAAGACTTGCTCGCCAGCCTTGAGGGGCTGCTCCTCCAAATGCGCGGCGAGCGCGTTTCGATCGGCGTCGGCCAGACCCGCGAACAACGGGACGCCTGCGAGCAGATCGGCATAAGACATTTTCGCGCATGTTCGCGTGCCTGAGAGCCTCAAGCAAGCAACGCGATCGACATCTCACAGACGTCCCCAAACGCGCCCGAAATAGGCTATATCAGGGCTCCGTTGAAAGGAAGACCATGAGCTTCGAAGAAGAGATGGAGCACGCCGCGCACGCCGGGCACGAAGGCGGGCACGGCGAAAAGGGCGGCATCGGAAAGTACATCGGCATGACCATGGCCATCCTTGGCGTCATGCTGGCGCTCACGTCTGCGCTGCTCGGAGGTTCGCGCAACAAGCTCATCGCGACGATGGTGGAGCAGACGAGCACCGCAGCTCGTTACCAAGCCATCTCGATGAAGCATCGATCGCTCATGTCGCAGCTGCAGCAACTGCACGCGATGCTGCCCGCGGATCCTGCCGAGTTCGACAAGACGCAGGGCGAAATCAACCGCGTCGCTGGCAGCGCCGACAAGCTGGACGCGACGGTGATCGCCATCAACCGCCTCGAGACGGACAAGATCCTCAACACGGTCACGCCGTCGGCGGGAGACGTGCTGCGCTTCGTGGAGCTCGTCCACGATTACGCAGAGGAGAAGGAGAAGGCGGAGAAATGGACCGAGTCTTACGAGGGTCTCATCATGGTCTACGAAGCGGCCAGCGAGCACTTCGAGTGGGGTCAGCTCTGCGCCGAGTTCGGCATCGTGCTCGCGTCCATCGCGTTGCTGATCCACAGCCGAGCTGCGTGGTTTGGCTCGATGATCTTTGGCACCGGCGCGCTCGTGTTGATGATCTACGCATTCACTACGCAGCAGTCTGGCTTGTCCCACGCCAAGACCGAGCTTGAAGAGAGCAGGGCCGCCTATTTCGCGTTGAAGATGGATGAGAAGAGCAAGAGCGGCGACGAAGAGCTCTTCAACGACATCGAGCGCATCGAGAAGCCGACGCAGGCGAGCAACACGCCCGTCCCCACCAACACGCCAGCGCCGCACGCGCCCGAGCACCACTGAGGTCCGCCATGAGCGACGATAAAAAGACGACCGAAGTGCACGACGCGAAGAAAGACGAGCACGCCCACGCCAGTGAGCACAAAGAGGGCGAGCACAAAGAAGGCGAACACAAAGCAGGCGAACACAAAGAGGGCGAGCACGAAGAGGAACACGGCAAGAGCAACTTCGGCCTGCACGTCGGTATGACGATGGCCTTGCTCGGCGTGCTCCTCGCCCTCTCTGCGGCGCTGCTCGGTGGGTCACGCTCGATGGTGATCGCCACGATGATCGAAGAGGCGCGCACGTCTCAAAACACGCAAGCCATCGCGACGAAATACCGCACGACGGTCTCGCAGCTCCAGCAGCTGCACGCGCTCTTGCCTGGAGACCCTCAAGCGTTCGTGGAAGCGGACAAGAAGATCGCGGATCTGACCGTGACGGCTGACACGGGCGACACGAGCATCGTTGCCGTCTCGACGCTCGAGGCCAACCAAGTGCTCAACACGGTGACTCCGACCGGCACTGACGTTCTCCGCTTCGTGGATCTCGCACGCCAATACGAGAAAGAGAAGGACGCCGCGGAGAAGTGGCAGGAGTCCTACGAGGACGTCGTTCAAGTCTACGAGCAGGCAGAAGAGCACTACGAATGGGGACAGCTCGCAGCGGAGTTCGGGATTGTCTTCGCCTCGGTCGCGCTCTTGCTCAAGAGCAAGGCGGCGTGGGGTGGCTCGGTGACCCTGGGTATCGGCGCCGTGAGCGTCCTCATCTGGGCTTTCACGACGCAGCAGACGGGTCTGGCGCACGGCCACGCAGAAGTGGAAGAGGCGAAGAAGGTCTACGATTCGCTGGGTGGACCTGAAAAGCTCGCCAAGGGTGATGAGGAGTTGTTGGCAGACATCGAGCGCATCGAGAAGCCGTTCGTGGAAAAAGAGAAAGCCCACGCTCAGCCCGATCAGAAGCCCGAGCACGCACCCGAACACCACTGACCAAGAAGAGCCCGTGATCCTTAGAGATCCGCGGGCTTTTTCTTTGTCGCCATCTCGTGTCGGGACCGAACGGTTATACATTGTTTGACTGCTTCCCGCTGAGCTGATACCGATTCTTTGTGAGGTCGAACCGCGCGAGCGAGTCGAAGCGACATGTTCGATGCGTGTTGGGACACGCGTCTATATTGATCGCGGTCGCCCTCATCGCGCCTGCAGCGTTCGCACAAGACCCCGCGGACCCCAACGCGCCGACGCTGGTGGCGCCGGTCGTACTCGAGCACGTCGACGCGGAGTACCCGCCGAGCCTGGTTTCGGCTGGCAAACACGGTGACGTCGTGTTGGCGGTGACTGTCGACACGGAGGGACACATCGCGAAGGTGGAGGTGCTCACCTCTGGCGGCGACGAGATGAACGCGGCTGCCATCGCCGCCGTTCGACAATGGACGTTCAAGCCTGGGTTGAAGCGAGGCGTCGCGGCCTCGATGAGGATCCCTGTTCCGTTCCACTTCTCACCACCAAGCAAACCGGTGGAGGTTCCACAAAGTCAAACGCAGCTCCAAGCGGGCTCAACGGGCGCGGGGTCTGGGGGCTCGTCGGTCACGACTCCCATCGCGCCCATCGCGGCGCCGACGACGACAGGCGACTCGCCCCAAGCTGTGAGCGTGCACGGGAGCATCGACGCGCCGCCGCGCGGATCGTCCGATCACAAGATCGAGCTGAAGGAGCTCTCACACGTCCCTCACCCCGAAGGCGCCGCGGGCATGCTCAAGCTCGCGCCAGGCATCCTGCTCACCAACGAGGGTGGTGAAGGCCACGCAGAGCAAGTCTTCCTCCGCGGCTTCGACGCACGTGAGGGGCAGGACATCGAGTTCACGGTCGGCAACATCCCGTTCAACGAAGCGGGGAACCTACACGGAAATGGATACGCGGACGCGCACTTCATCATTCCAGAGCTCGTGCGATCTCTGCGGGTGATGGAGGGTCCGTTCGATCCGCGGCAAGGCAACTTCGCGGTCGCGGGCAGCGCCGACTTCGAGCTCGGCCTCGACAAGCGCGGGATGACGGTCAAGTACGTCGGCGGCAGCTTCAACACGCAGCGTCTCGTGCTCTTGTGGGGACCCAAAGAGGAGGGCGAGCACACGTTCGCGGGAGCAGATCTCGGCACGACGGACGGCTTTGGGATGAACCGCGACGCGCGCCACGCCACCGCGATGGGCCAGTACGAAGGCAAGCTCGGCGAGCGCGGCCTCTGGCGGATCACGGCCACCGCGTACACGACGCAGTACCACTCGGCGGGAGTCATTCGACAAGACGACTACCTCCAGGGTCGCGTCGGCTTCGGAGACACATACGACTCGCGCCAAGGCGGGAACACGTCACGCTTCGGGCTCTCCGGGGAGATCCAGACGCGCAACGGAGACACGACGTTCGTGCAGCGCGCGTGGGTCTCGCTCAAACAGATGCGGCTGCTCGAAAACTTCACGGGCTACTTGTTGGACGTGCAGTCGCCGATTCAATCGCCGCACGATCAGCGCGGGGACTTGCTGGACATGCAGACGAGCGGAGTCACCGTCGGAGCGAAGGGCGCAGCACGCTGGCACACCACCGCGTTCAAGCAGCGACAAGACGTGGAGCTCGGCTACTTCGCGCGCGGCGACGTCACCGGCGGCACGCAAGACCGCATCGAGACCGCGACCAACTTCCCCTTCAAGCGCGAGACTGATGTGAACGCCTTCCTCGGCGACGTCGGGCTCTACGGCGACTTGAGCCTTCGCGCGACCAAGTGGCTCGGCGTGCGCGGCGGCGTGCGCGCAGATCTGTTCACCTACAACGTGCACGACAACTGCGCCGTGCATGACGTCTCGCACCCGAGCAAGAGCGCGCCACCAGGAGACGCGAGCTGCCTCTCGCAGCAAGACTTTGGCCGCTTCCGTGAGCCTGATCAGCGCGCGACCACCGCGTCTGCCGCGCTCATGCCGCGCGGAACTTTGCTCGTGGGACCGTTCTCACACGTGACGCTCTCGGCCAGTTACGGGCGCGGCGTGCGTTCGATCGATCCGGTGTACGTCACGCAAGACGTCGGCACTCCGTTCGCGAGCGTCAACGCGTACGACGCGGGCGCTTCTTATGCGAACGCCTTCAGCGACACGTTCGCGCTATCGGCGCGATCCACGTTCTTCGCGACGCACGTCGATCGCGATTTGATCTTCAGCGAGACCGCAGGGCGCAACGTGCTCGGCAACGGCACGACACGCACTGGCTGGTCTGGCTCCGTGCGCGCGACCGGAGCGTTCCTCGATGAGGCGGCGAACATCACGCTCGTCAAATCCACGTTCGACGACACGCACCTGCTCGTGCCCTACGTGCCGGACGTGGTCTTGCGCAGCGACACGGCGCTCTACGGGAAGATGCCGTTCAAGCTCGCTGGTGACGAAGTGAAAGGCACGCTCGCGCTCGGCGTCACGTACGTCGGCAAGCGCGCCCTGCCCTATGGGCAACGCAGCGACGCGATCTTCACGGTGGACGCGTCCGGCATGCTCGAGTGGCGCGCGTTCGAGATCGGAGTCGTCGCGACCAACCTGTTCAATCAAAAGTATCGATCGGGCGAGTACAACTATCCATCCGACTTTCACTCGCAAGAGTCACCGACGCTCGCTCCGATGCGCCAGTTCACCGCAGGCGCGCCGCTCGGAGTGTTCGGCACCTTCGCGATCCATTTCGGAGGCACGTGATGAAGCGAATCTTCATGTTCGCGCTCTTGATGATGGCTTGCGTGGGAACGACCGGTGGAGAGCTCGTGTCGTTCACGGCGACGGCGAGCGGTCCGAGCGACGTCACCGGTCACAAACTCGACTTCGTCAGCGGGCGCGGGTTTCACGTCGTGCTCACCTCCGCGACGCTCCATGTCGGCGCGATCTACTTGAACCAGAGCCAGCCCGTGAGCGGCGCGCAAGCCACCAACTGCATCTTGCCAGGGACCTACGTCGCAGAAGAGACCACGGGCCGCGACATCGATCTCCTCGACAGCACCGCGCAGGTGTTCCCTGACTACGGCGACGGCACGCGGACGCACGCACGCGTCGCGGAGATCTGGCTCAAAGGTCCAGGCAGCATCAACGATCCGAACGACTCGACTCCGATCTTGCAGCTCGCCGGGACCGTGGACGTCAACGGGCAAACGCGCGCGTTCATCGGGACGCTGACCATCGGACAGAACCGGCTCGCGACCGTGAGCGATCCCTCGCAGCCCTCGGCCCACCCGATCTGCAAGGAGCGCATCGTCTCACCGATCCTCGTCGATCTCACACCCACGCAGAACGGAACGCTCGCGTTGTCGATCGATCCGCGCCCGCTTTTGTCGAACGTGGACTTCTCTCAGCTCCACCAGTTCTCGAGCGATCCGCCGGTGTGGGGGTTCGTGGACGACTCGTCTGATCAGCCTAGCGTCAGCCTCTTCGAAGCGCTTCGCTCGTCGGGCGATGTCTATCGTCTTCGGTGGTCGCCGTGACGCGCCTTGGTCTGCTCCTCTTGCTCGCGTCGTGCTCGAGCGACGCGATCGGTCCGCGCGCGCGACCCGACGCTGGCCTGCTCGACGCATTCGTTGACTCATCAACCGTCGAGCAAGGGCCGTTCGCCAAGGCGTTCGCGCTGCCTTCGGACCCAGGCCCGGGCGCAGTGTTGATGACGGCCTCTGGCGAGGTGCTCGCGCTCCGCGGCTACCCGTTCCCTCCCGCGCAGCCCAACGATCCGGCTTTCGTAGACGGGTGGGAGGTGAAGTTCGACCGCTTGTTGGTGACCGTGGACAAGCTCACCTTGAGTGACAATCCGGATGTCTCGCCTGGGGATCAGTCGTTGACCGGAGGCGTGCTCGCTGAAGTAGACGGGCCGTGGGCGATCGATCTCCACAAAGACGATCCCCGCTACAAAGACGGCAAAGGGGGCGCTGGAGAGCGAGCCGTGCCGATCGCTGCGATCGGACCGAAGAGCGCGCTCAAGACGGACGGCACGCGATACGCGTTCGGCTTCGACGTCGTGCCCGCGACGTACACTGGATACAACGTGAACCTCGGCCCCGCCGCGCTCGCCGACTATGGCGACATGGTGAAGTCGGGATGCAGCGTGCTCTACGCGGGCACCGCCACGTTCAAAGGCAACGGCTGCGGGGAGAACGATCCGCCGTTCGTGTCGATGCCGCGCGTGGTCCGGTTCAAGCTCTGCTTCGCTTCACCGACACGCTACGAGAACGCGCAGAACCCGGACAACGATCCCGCGAAGGCTTTCCCGAACGAGGAGCACCAACGCGGGATCGCCCTCAAATCGAACGCCTCGGTGATCGCGCAGGTCACGATGCACACCGATCACCCGTTTTGGGAGAGCGTCGTTCACGACTCGCCCGCGCACTTCGACATGCTCGCAGGGCGCGCTTCCACGGTGAGTGCAGACGCCGGAACACCACTGGTGACGCTCGACCAGATGAAGGGCGTGGATTTGTTGCACTTCACGGACGCGCTCGGCAACGCCATACCGTGGCGGAGCTGCGTGGCGTCGTACGCGACACCTGACAAGTCAACGATGCACTTCGACCCGCTGAGCGTGCCGCAGCAACCTCCGAACGGCGACCCGAGCAGGGGCTTGCGCGACGCGTACGACTTCATGACGTACGACCAGAGCACGCAGGGGCACTTGAACTCCAACGGCTTGGCGTCCGTGCAGCGGCGATTTCCGTCGCCACCGTGATAGGTTCCAAAGGCATGCGCGCCTTGTCTTTGCTGTTGATTGCTTTGTCATCGATCGCGTGTGGCACGAGCGAGACGCCGCCGGCAGTCGTGGACGCCAGCAAGCCGCTGGATGCGACTCCTGTCGATGACGGCGCGGTGGTGTGCAACGCGAAGTGCACCAAGCCCGCCGTTTGCTGCCAGAACCAGTGCGTGCAGACGGACAACGATCCCGCCGCGTGCGGCGCGTGCGGCGTGCACTGCTCGGGCGCGACGCCCTACTGCGACAATGGCAAGTGCCTCCCGCAGCCCTGCACCAAGGACGCCTCTGCGTGCATGAACCCGCTCGGATGTTGCGGCGCGGACTGCTGCGGCGGAGACCAAATCTGCTGCAAAGATCGGACGAATTCGACGCCGTTCTGCCATACGCCGAACGGGTCTCAGCCGTCCTGTCCCTGACACGCGCTAACGCTTCCCCAAAAGGCGACGATCCGTATACTGCGCCGATGATTCGATCACGTGTGTTGGGGGCCGTTGGAGTGTTGGTTTTGGGGCAGGCGTGTGGCGCGCCTCCTGATCCGGTGGTCAAGCCGCCGCCGCTCGTGATCACGGCAGCGCCGCCGCCTGCGCCGACGCGAGCCAAGTGGGCGTTCTCCGATCAGTCGCGGTCGATGAACGCGAAAGTCGACTTGGGCAAGGACACGGGCGTGCTTTACGTGGGCGCGCACGGCCGACGCTCGCTTATCAAAGGCGACGCCGATCCGGTCGACTCCACGTCGCTCGCATTCGACGATCTCGTCGGCGTGTTGAAGGACGACAAGGGCCAACTCGTGTTCGTCGCAGACGACGGCGATGTGTTCGTGAGCAAGGACCCTCTCGGCGCGATGGATACGACGCGACCGAGCCCCCTCGCCGACGTCAAGAACGCGACCCTGCGCTCCCCGGCGACGGGCAAGACGGCGATCATGGGCATCGCGAGCAACGACAATCGCGTCCTGCGCACGACAGACTTCGGGGTCACGTGGAAGCCCGTCGACTACGCCGGAGCGATCAAGCCCTGGGGCAAGCCGGTGTCCGTCGCGCTGGACGGCGCTGGCAACGGCATCTTGATTCACCTGCCGCAGCGTGTGTTCGTCACGCACGACGATGGCGCGACCTGGGCGCCGATCGCTTCGCCTGGGATCGGCGCGAGGCGCGCGACCCGGGACGGCGCGAACAAGATCTTCGTGGATGGCTTCAACTACCAGCGCGCCAGGCTCGACGGCAACTCGCTCGCCGTCACGACAGATCAGCCCGAGCCCGTGTTCAAGCCCGCAGACAAGAAGAAGGACAAACCCGACGGACCTTCGACCGACGAATACGAGCAAGACAACGTGCAGCTCATCGCAGGCGATCACTCGGTGGAGCTCGCGAGCGTGTACCGTCACGGCAAGACCCGCGAAATCCGCATCCGCACGTCCAAGCTCGGCCAGAAGGCAGACGCGCCGATCTCGAACACCGATCTGATCAGTCGAGACGGCGTCTCGCGCTACGTGGCGTCCTACAACAGCACGCTCGTTTACCTCCGCGCGGATGACGACTCCGATCAGAACACGCCCACGAGCACGCTGTTCTTCAGCAAGGACTACGGCGCCACGTGGACGAAGGACGCGACCATCGAAGGCGCCGAGCCGCAGTCGGAGTCCGAGGCGGTGGCGCTTGGCCCGAAGGGTTGGGCGTTCGTCGGCGCGCTCTGCACCTACGGAGAGAGCTACGGCGAGGGCGACGACTCCGAGGGCGAAGGCAACGTCGGAGGCGCAGAGAACTGCAGCGCGCGCAAGGTTCGGCCCGCGGGCGCGAAGGACTTCGAGGACATGGCGTTCACGGAAGACTTCACGCCTTCCACGTTCGCGTTCGACGAGGCACACGACAAGGTCTACGCAATCGGCACCGCCACCAAGGACAACGAGACGCGCATCTACACGTCCGCGCTCTCGCAGAACAAATGGGTGCGCTCGAAGATGGATACGTCTGGCATGGATGTGACCGCGATCTCGGTCGATCCGAAGGGCGTCTTGCGCGCGTATGACTATGCTTACAACGAGGGCTGGAACGTGGCGCGCGTGGACGCCGACGACAAGCCGATGCCGAAGCAATACCTCACGCTCGACAGCGGAGATATCACGTTCGTCGGCGCGCGCGGCCTGTTGATCTCTGGTCACAACAAAGGTTGGGAGACCGCAGACGGCGGAGAGAATTGGGTCCGCGTGGCCACCAACGGCTCGCGCGAGGCGGACTGCTCGGAGGCAGGATGCCGCAGCGGGGACGCGTTCCGCATCGGCTGGGATCTGCCGGCCGCCGCGAAGGACCAGACCTTCACGGCGAGCACGGAGCAACCGACCGCGAGCAAGGTGCAGACTACATCGACGAACGGGGGCGTGCCGACTCCTACGCTCGAGCTCACGTGCAAGGTCTCCGGCGCGAGCACGATCACCGCAGATCAGCGCCCTGGGTTCGACACCTCGGACAACCGCGCGGACGTGCGCTGGACGATGCAGGTGTCCGAGGGGAGCAAGACGAACTTGGTCGTCGGCGGAAAGAACGGCACGCGTGATGTGCTGCTCGTCCCAGCAGAGAAGCCGGCCGTGAAGGGAGCCAAGCCGGACAACATCGAGCACCGCTCCGGCACGCGTATGCTCACGGAGGGTGCGGTCGGCGCGCGCTTCTCCTTCCAAACGAAGTCATCGACGGGCACGTACAACCCCGTCGACATCGAGCTGACCTGGTTCTCTTACGCCTCGGGCAAGGTCGGCCACCACACGATCGCCAAACACCCGGCGTTCCGCGTCGCTTCGTACGGCTTCACCGGCGACGCGCAGATCGTACCCGGCGGCTTGCTCTACCAAGCGACCGACGGCGAGCCCGCGACGTTCATCCATGATGATGGCAAGACCGAGCCTCTGCCGCTCCCGTCTCGTGCGTCCGTGCGCAACGCGATGCACGCCGGCACTCGCTGGATCTTGAGCGACTCCGAGTCTGGCACTGTGCAAATCGGGACGAGCGACGACACCGGCAAGACCTGGAAGAACAAGGCGTGGACGCTCGACGAGTCTGCGCCCCTGGCTCTGTCGTTGCTCGGCGGCAAGCCCATGATCTCGATCAACCGTTCGGGCACGCCGGCCGCGCTCTTCGGACTCGAAGGCGTGCTGCCCGATGATCCGCCCGCACCCACGGTCGTGGATTTCGATTCGTCCGTCGCGAACGCGTGCGATGCGTCTGCGGGGACATTGCGCACGAGCCAATACCTGAACCCGCCGCAGCGCAAACTGACGGCGAAGATCGACAACGGCAAGAAGGGCACTAGCCAGTACACTGTCTCGTATCGAATGACTCACGCGCTCGGCACGGGCAAGGCGTGCACGTCCGCGTACAAGCTGTCGGGAAACGATGGAGAAGACCTCTTCGTCTACGCCGACGGCGCGACATGGACCGGCTGGCGCTTCCGCCGTGACGAGAGCGATCCCAAGAAAGCCAAGCCGACGGCGGAGCCGATCACCTGCAAGTGACGTTGCCATGTCGACGGTGAAGAAATCAGTCGAGCTCTTCTTCCAGGAGGGCAACAGCGACAAGCTGTATCATGCACGCATCATCGAGATCTCTGCCGGCAAACACGACGTCCTCGTCTCTTGGGGGCGTCGTGGTGCTTCGCTGAACCAAGGGAAAAAGGCCGTCGGCGTCTCTCTTGAGGCCGCCGAGAAGACGTTCGCCAAGCTCGTGCGCGAAAAGACAGGCAAGGGCTATCAAGCGATCACGGCGGCGGTTCAGCCCGCGGAGGTCGCGCCTCCCGAGGGTCAAGGTTCAGGCAGCAAGGTCACTGGTAAACGCGCGAAGGTGGGCCGCGTCGCGCAGCTCCTCAACGCGATCGAAGAGGACGAGCTTCACCGTTTCCTCGGTGACGACGAGATGATCGCGCAGCAGAAGCTCGACGGCGTGCGCGTTCTGGTCCACGTGCACGAGGAGATCTTCGCCACCAACCGCTCGGGACAAATCACCGCCGCCGGCAAGGACTTGCTGGAGTCCTTCGAGCACTTGCCGCGCGGGACGGTCGTGGACGGCGAGATCATTGCGCACGAAGGCGGGCCCACCTATTGGCTCTTCGATCTACTCAGCATCGGCGATGAGGACATCACCTCGCGCGGCTACGAACACCGCTGGGGGAGGTTGGAAGAAGAGATCGAGCCCGGGCTCGTCGGCAACGTCGCTGTGCTGCCAATCGTCCGCGGCAAGAAGCAGAAGACCAAGCTCTACGAGTCGCTCATGGGTGCGCAGGCGGAGGGCATCGTCTTCAAGCACAAGAACGCGCCTTACGTGCCTGGACGACCGTCATCGGGCGGGTCGCAGCTCAAACACAAATTCATCAAGAGCGCGGACGTCGTCATCGTGGAGAACGCGGGCAACGCCTATCGCATGGTCGTGCAAGACGGAAAGAAGACGTTCGACGTGGGCAAGGTGTTCGCGGGGACCACCAATGAGTCGCGCAAGGAGCTCGACACCCGACTCGCCCGCGGAGAGCGCCCGGTCGCCGAGGTGAAGTACCTCTACGCGACCGATGACGAACAGCTGTTCCAGCCGGTGTTCGTGCGCATCCGTGACGACAAGGACGGCAAGCTCTGCGCGCGAGCGCAGCTCAGCAAGACCAACCGCGCGGTGCTTTCTCGCGTCACTTGACTCGTCAAGTATCGACCTGGGCGAGCCCAAGACGCTGTAAAACAGGCCTGATCGTGAGACCGTGGAGCACGAGCGAAGCGAGCACCAACAGGATCGTGAGCAACGACGTCGCGGGAGTATCCTAGTCGCGTGCTGCGCCCCATGCCGAGCGGCTATGTGCTGGTGAGTCGAATCACGGACGTCGTCTTCGAGGTGCGGCGCGGCGAAGAGCTGCTCGTGTTGAAGAGCCTGTCGTCTCGCATGCTGGAGGAGCCGCGCGCGGTCGAGGCGTTCGATCGCGAGCGCCGTGTCTTGCAAGCGCTCGCGGGTCGGGGCGCGCCGAGGCTGCTAGAAGCAGGCGTGGACGGCAGCGGGCCGTTCCTGGTGATGGAGCGACTCCCAATGCCGCGCCTCGCAACGGGGTGCAGCGAGCCCGTCGCGGCGCTCGTCTTTCACGCGCTCGCAGCCGTTCATGACGCGTCGGACGAGCGCGGTCCGCTCCTAGTGGTCCACGGCGATCTCTCACCCGCGAACATCCTGGCAGACGAGTCACGCGCGAGCCTGATCGACTTCGGCCTCGCGACCTTTCGAGATCTGCCGCCCGTGCCGTCACCGACTTTCTCGGGGACGTTCCGCTACACCGCGCCCGAGCAAGCGCGCGGAGAGCCGTTCGATCAGAGCGCTGACGTCTTCTCGCTCGCGCTCTCTTTGCTGCATGCGCTCTCGGGGGTCGAGCGAGACGCCGTCACGCAAGCGGCCTTGTTGATGGTCGCCGCAGACGCGCCAGCAGACCTCCTCGCTCGCGCGACACCGCTTATTTCTAAGTCGATTTGCGATCGGCTCGCGCCGTGCCTCGCGATGAATCCGCGCGCTCGCCCCTCGGCGAGAGACGTCTTTCCGTGATAATCGAGTCCACCATGGCTCACGACAACAAGCTCGGCATCGACACGCTCGCCATTCATGCAGGACAGTCTCCAGACCCAGTGAGCGGCGCGGTGATGACGCCTGTCGTGATGAGCTCCACGTTCGCGCAGGACGGACCGGGAGTGCACAAGGGTTGGGACTACGGACGCGCGGGCAACCCGACACGCGACGCGCTCGAAGGTTGTCTCGCAGCGCTCGAGGGCGCCAAGCACGCCATCGCGTTCGGCTCGGGATGCGGCGCGACGACGAGCGTGCTGCTCTCGCTCAAGAGCGGCGATCACGTGCTCGTCGGAGACGACGTGTACGGCGGCACGTTCCGCATCTTCGACAAAGTGCTCAAGGACTTTGGCATCTCCGCGACGTTCATCGACATGACTGATCCGATCAAAGTGCGCGAGGCGATCCGCAAAGACACGCGCATGATCTGGCTGGAAACGCCGTCGAATCCGATGTTGAAGCTCTTCGACATCGCCGCCATCGCCGAGATCGCGAACAAGGCCAACGTCAGCCTCGCGGTGGACAACACGTTCGCCACGCCGGTGCTTCAACGTCCGCTCGAGCTCGGCGCGACGATGGTCGTTCACTCGATGACGAAGTACTTGAACGGTCACTCGGATGTGGTGGCGGGCTGCGTGATGACCAGCGATGACGCGCTCGGCGAGAAGCTCCATTTTCTCCAGAAGGCGGTCGGCGCGGTGCCGGGTCCTTTCGATTGCTACATGGTGCTGCGCGGGCTCAAGACGCTCGGCGTACGAGTTCGCCAACACGTGCATAATGCACGCATTCTGTCCGAGTTCTTGGCCGGTCACGAGCAAGTCGCGCGCGTGATCTACCCCGGACTGAAATCGCACCCACAGCACGCGCTCGCAGGCCGACAAATGAAAGGGCCGGGCGGGATGATCACGTTCGACCTGAAAGGAGGCCTGCCCGCGAGCACAGCGTTCCTCAAGGCGCTTCGGATCTTCGTGTGCGCCGAGAGCTTGGGCGGCGTCGAGTCGCTCGCGGAGTTACCCGCGGTCATGACACACGCGAGCCTCACACCCGAGGCGCGCCGCGATCTCGGGATCGGGGACGGCCTCATTCGCTTGTCCGTGGGCATCGAGGACGTGGCTGATTTACGCTCCGATCTCGAAGCGGCGTTCGTAGCCGCGAGGGCCGCTCGGTGAAAGTTTCGCTCGGGAGCTATTCACGCGCTAAGCTCCGATGGCTTGAATTTGATGCCGCCTTCGGCGGACAACAACGCTAGGTGGTGTGCCGTTGGCACGCCGCAGTTGACGTACTGAGGAGGCGCAGATGGTTCGCAAGATCGGTCGTTTGGTGGGTGTGTCTCTGTTTGGCGCGAGTGTCTTCGCGGTCGCTTGCTCGGACACCACGCCCCCTGCTCCACGTGCAGCCATCAACACACAGATTGGACCGGGCACGCAATCGCCCGCGATCGACTGCCAGCTCAACACGCAGCCCGTCATCATCATGGGCGATCCCGAGAACGCCCAGTCGGTCGACAACGGCGCGTTCGGCGTCGACGGCGTGGACTGCACCGTCGCGCAGAGCGGCACCAAGTACGTGGTGACCACGCACTTGTCCGTCAAGAGCAAGGGCAGCGTCACGATCCAGGGCAATTTCCAGCCGCTGGACAAGACCAAGCCTGCACCACAACAGGCAAACACTGACCCCATCACGGTCGTTTGGGTCTTGGCGGACACGGGCACGTTCCGCGAGACGGACTGCACCGCCTGGTACACCACGGACTTCGTCAGCCCCAACACCAACACGACGCTCCAGCCGTTCATGGGCGTCGCGACCGGTCGCATCTGGGCGACGGTGTTCTGCCCGCGCGCCACGTTCGTCGGCGATCAAACGATCCACAAGGCGTGCGCGGCGGTCGGCGAGTTCAAGCTCGAGAACTGCGCGACTCAGTAATCAGTAAAACTGAGTCACCCACTTTCGATAGAGGGCAATCGGTCCGTCTTCGATCGTGAGCGCGGGCTTGTCGAAGTAGGTCTTGTTCTCCCAAATCGGGATGTCTTGATTGACGTCTTGCGTGAAGCCTTGCCAGAGCATCTCGAGCATGTGCGCGGTCGCGCTGTCGTCTGGGAGCTTCTTCACGCACGCGGCGAGGCGCAGCTCGCACGTGTCATCGTCGACCGGCGTGGCGAGCACGATTTGACGCGATGAGATCCCGAACGTCTTCACCTCGACATTCACGATGGAGCAGCCGAGGCCCCACACGTCGATGTCGAAGATGAAGCTCACGTCGCCATCCATGCCGACCGACGCGAGCGAGCGCGTGGCGCCGAGAGCGATGGTGAGGTGCGGCCCGTTCGTCTTCGCTTCCTTGACCACGGCGACGTTCTGATATCCGTGCACTTGAGAGAAGTGCGCCAGGTCCACGCTGTTTTCAGCTGTCTCCTGCACGTGCGTCTTCAAGGTGAGCGAGCTCAAGACAGCCACGCTCA